>JBBSFL010000139.1:0-8188 GCA_038238735.1 Fimbriimonadales bacterium
CGGCGCCATCGCGCGCACGTTCGACCGGACGGGGGACTCCATCCTTCGATTATGGCTCACGCGTGGTGCGGAGCTTCCTGGTGAACTGAAGCGAGTCACCAGCGACCGACAGGCGATTGCTCGCCGAAATAAAAGGCCATCCTGGCCGGTGCGCCCAATCCGTTGGCCGCTCGTAAGGACGAATCAGCATCGCCATTCGGTGCATCAGCCTAGGCCATTTGTGGCCGAATGCTGCTTTCTGGTCGCCGTCCATAAACGATAAACGCCACCACGCCGGCAATCGCCATAACAGCCGCGACCGCCTGCGCTTGGGTAATCGGAAGCGAACCCCAGTAGGTCGACGACGCGATGTGCGCATCGACCTGAGCATCGGTACCCGCGCGCCAGAACTCGTAGATAAATCTCGCCACGCCGAGCACTACGAAACTGAGCCCGAATACCTGACCCAGTCGAAGGCCGCGCCGCTCGATCAGAACGACGATTCCCAGACCTGCCATGAGCATCAGCGATTCGTAAATCTGAGCCGGATGGAAGAGGTGTGAGTCGCCCGCGACAGTAACTCCCCACGGCAAGTTTGCCGGGCAAACGCCGCCGAGGCAGCATCCGTTCAGCAGACAACCCACCCGCCCAATCGCCTGACCCACGATCAAGGGCGGCCCCATCGCGTCCATGTACTCGATGGCTGGCCGGCCGCGCTTCTTGGCAAAGATGAAGAGCACGATCAGCCCGGCGATTATCGCACCGAAGCTCGTTAACCCGGCGAATTGGAAGCTCAGAATCTCGGACGTCTTCATAGTCCGGAATTCCTGAGCGATGTACAGGAGCCTCGCGCCCAAAACACCCGCGACAAGCATCCAAATGGACAGGTCGGCAATCTCTTTCTTTGGGATCCCCTTCTTCTCGCCGCGACGCTGGGCGTACCAGACCGAGACCACGAATGCGATCATCATCAGCACGCCATAGGTGTGCACTTCGAAGGAGCCGATCTTAAAGAGGACGGGAAGCATTTGTGGATGGTCGAACTTGGAGACCTGAGGTCGCCAGAGTTTACCAATCCTCCAAACGCTCCCCAGGACCGGCCCGTTCCCTGGTAAACCGTGCGGGATGCTCTCGCCCGAACAGCAAGCCCAGGTTCTGAATCAGGCCCTTCCCTACATTCAGGCCTTCCGCGGCCAAACCTTCGTGATCAAATACGGCGGCTCTATCATGAGTTCGCCCGAAGCGACCGAGGGAGTCATCCGGAATGTCCTTCTGTTGGCGCTAGTTGGCATTAAGCCGATCCTGGTCCATGGTGGCGGTCCCGAAATCGACCGCTGGCTTACAAAGCTGGGCATTGAGAATAACCGCCTCGACGGCCTCCGCGTAACCGACGATCAGACGATGGAGGTCGTCGAGATGGCTTTGGGTCGAGCGAACAAATCGCTCGCCGCACAAGTAGTGGCTTGCGGCGGCAAGGCCGTCGGGCTGAGCGGTCGCGACGACGGACTCCTCGTCGCCGAACCTATCTCGGCTGGACTAGGCAGGGTCGGCAGCGTGGTCAAAGTCAACCCGGAGATCCTAACCGTCGTCTCGAATCAAGGCGTCATTCCCGTCGTCTGCAGCGTCGCCTCCGATGACCGAGGGCAGTCGCTGAACGTGAATGCAGATGCCGCCGCTGCCGCTATCGCAGGAGCCGTCGGGGCCTCGAAGCTCATTTTGTTAAGCGACACCAACGGCGTCTTGAGCGACAAGTCAAACAGCCGATCCACCTTATCGGTTCTGACCGTCACGGAAAGCAAGGCGATGGTCGCCTCCGGAGCCGCCGACAAAGGCATGATCCCCAAGCTAGAAGCAGCGATCTACGCCTTAGAAAACGGTGTCCGAGCCGTCCACCTCATTAACGGCTCGATCCCCAACGCGCTACTGATCGAAGTGCTCACCGAGTCCGGAATCGGTACGATGCTCCTGTCCGCGTAGGGGCTGTTAAGCGAGGGAAACCAATCTCGCCTCCAACGATCCGGGAGACCACGTATACACACCTGCAAACCGCCCGTGCGAGCCTGCTTGCAAAATCGGAGTGCCTCCCACAACCCTCGGCTGCTCCAAAACCGTATGGCTATGCCCGCCAAGGATGAGATCGAAAGCCGATGTCCTAGTCGCTAGCCGCTCATCCTGCTGAATGCCGATGTGGGTCAGCGCGATGAGAAGATCGACTTTCTCCCGCAAAGACTCGCCGACGGAGATCGCCGTTGCGATCGGGTCGTCCCATAGAAACGCGCTGGCCGCCTGAGTCCGCATCCGCTCGGTCACCATCGGAACCATCACTCCAACGACCCCCACTCGAAGCCCGGCCGCCTCGGTCAGCAGATGGCCGGGCAAGGGCCGAGAGCCATCCCGACGTCGCAGATTCGCGCACAAGACCGGATGGACCGCCCCCGTCATCTTCGCCCGAAAAGCCGACTCCAGAATGTGAGTCTCGCGATTTCCGAGCACGCTGGCGGTGCATCTTAGCTCGTCCAAGCGGGCCCACACGGGCTCCTGTCGCATGGGAATGCCGAGATTTCCCGTCTTGATCGCGTCCCCATTGTCCAAGTAGACATCCGCGTCCGAACGAAGGACCCGCAGGCGCGTCATGCGCGCCTCATCCAGCTTCCCATGGAAGTCGTTGGTGTGAAGAATCTGAATGGCCATGCGGGAACTTTCTGAAGCCGGAATCGGGTTAGATAATAGCGTCGCCTCTCGTGCGATCCGCCTCGTAGGAAGAACTAATGAAGAAGTCTATCGCTATCCTGATCGCCGTCGCGACCGTCGCCGCCTCCTTCGCCGGACCCGCCAAGCCAAAAGCGGCTGCCACCTCCATCCATTGCGCCGTGATGACCAAGGACTCGGTCCAGATCGCGGAGGCCACGAAGAGCAAGCACTTCCAAGATTACAAGGGCCGCCGCTACTACTTCTGCTGCCCGGTCTGCACCGAAGCCTTCTCGAAGAACCCGGCGAAGTATGCGAAAAATGCCAGCGTGGTTCTGCCCCACAAGGTCGTCGGCCACACCAGCCACTAAGAATCCCGAATTAAAAGGCCCGACTCCTCGTCGGGCCTTTTTGTGTCGATTCGCCCTCAAGAAGCAACGGTCTGAAGGCTCTCGATCTTCTTGACGTACTCGGCTACTAGAGCGCGACTCCCGGCTGCCTCCGGGCTCTCCGCATAGATGTGGAAGACAGGCTCCACCGCATCCGGCAGCACGAGCACCCAAGAATCGCGATCGAAAATCTTGATCCCGTCGATCAATTCCACCCGCTGGTCGTCGCGCTGCTCCTCCGACAGATGTCGCATGACGGAGCCCTTGGCCTCCCACGGACAACGCACGGCCTCGTAGTCTAGGTGAAACACCGGCAGCTCGCTGGCGACCTCGCTCAAGGAGGCTCCACTGTCCTCCAACAGGTAGAGAAGTTTGGCGAAGGAGAACGGTCCGTCGAAGCCGGGATGAATCTCGGGGAAGATAAAGCCACCGCGGTCGTCGCCTGCGAAAGCGGCGTCTTTGTCCAAAGCGAGAGCCATTAGGGACCGCGTATCCGCCTTCGTCCTCAAGACCTCCGCGCCTTGCTTGACGAGGAGGTCCTCCAGCCGGGAGGGAGCGGTAACGCTCATCGCGATGCGGACTCCCGGTTGCGTTCGGGCGATCAGGCTGCAGAGGGTGCCGAACAACGCGTTACCGGACAGAATCTGCCCTCTGTCGTCGACGACGTGAAGCCTTTCTCCCTCGTCGGTGAAGAGCACACCCATGTCGTAGCCGAGCGACCCGACGATCGAGCGCAGGTTATCGAGGTGTTTCTCGATCTCTTCCGGCGTGCGGGGCGACAGTTTGGCGTCGTTGAAGCTGTTGAGCGAGATCGATTCGACCCCAAGGCGGCCGAGCATCGGCGGATAGATGGCGGCAAGGGACGAGTAGCCGTAGTCGACGGCGATCTTCGATCTCTTCCGATTCTCTCTTGGCTGGATGAGCCTGAAGAAGTCGTTCTGATAGTCCTCCACCGCCTGGCTCGCGTTCTCGATCATGCCGAGATCGTCGGGGTCGGCTCTGCGGAAGTCTTCGCGAAAGAACGCCGTCTCCACCTTTCTCTCCAAGTTCCTCGGCAGATAGGCGCCTCTTGCATCGAAGAGCTCCACGAGGGTGACCCTGGCGTTGCCGGGAAGCTTCCGGACGTTGATCGCGCCGCCGGCGCCGCTTGCCTTGATATAGTGCCGTGCGACGGGCAGGGCCATCGAGCGAAGGTCGATCACGTCGCACCCGACGCTGAGCAGCGAAGAAATGACCGCCCGCTTGATCATTCGCGAAGAGCGCGTGCTGTCGCGCGAGGTCACCACTTTCGTTCCTGGCACGAGAACTGAACCGAACGCCGAGCCGAGGCGGCAAGCGAAATCCGGCGTGATCTCTAGATTGCTCAGACCCGCGACACCGAGCTCCCGAAATAGACTTCCCCGCCATTTGTTGCCCCAGATCAGGGACATCGTCACCGTCGAGCCGCGCTCGACTATCTTGTCGGGCCACAGCTTCACGCGCGGACGAATGGTGCAGCCCACATCGACCAGGCAGCGATCCCCGACGACCGCATCCTCCCGCACGATGGAGTCGCGCTTGATCGTCGCCCGGGAGCAGATACTCGCGGAGTGGATCTCCACGTTGGGGCCGATGTAGGTCGAATCCCACACCACCGACCGCTCGATGATCGCGTCCTCTTCGACGACCACGCTGTCCCCGATGGCGGTGTTTGGGCCGATCTTCGCCCCTCGCTTGATCTTGCAGTTCCTGCCAATGACAACCGGAGGAATAATCGTCGCCGCCGGATCGATCTGGCTATTTCGCTCGATGAAAACGCCGGCTCCATCCGCGTGCCCGGGAATGGGGAGGTCGACCTGTCCGCTCAATAAATCTTCTTGCGCTTCGCGGTACTGGCTCAACGAACCGACGTCGCACCAATACTCTTCCATTACATAGCCATAGATCGGCAGGCCCTGTTCGAGCATTTTCGGGAAGATGTCGCCGCTCCAGTCGTAGGCCAGGCCAGGCTCCATCTGGGCGAAGACCGCAGCTTCCAGAATGTAGATTCCCGTGTTCACGGTGTCGCTGAATACTTCAGACCAGCTCGGCTTCTCTAGAAATCTCTCGACGCGATGGTTCTCGTCCGTGATAACGACCCCAAACTCTAGCGGCTCGGCGACTCGGTACAAGACGAGAGTGGCAAGGCTTTTCTTGGCTCGGTGAAATTCGATCGCCTTCGTCAGGTCGCAGTCCGTCAATGCGTCGCCTGAGATGATTAGGAAGGTTTCGCCCGCCAGCTGAGCTTCGGCATTCTTGACGCTGCCCGCCGTGCCTAGAGGGGTTCGTTCGACGGAGTATTGCAGCTTAACGCCGAAATCAGAGCCATCCCCGAAATATCCCTGAATTTCGTCCGCCAAGTAGTGAACGGTCGCCACGACATCCTCGATGTGGTGCCGCCGAAGGAGCGTGAGGATGTGCTCCATGATGGGCACGTTGCAGATCGGTACGAGCGGCTTCGGACGATTCGCGGTCAAGGGCCGAAGGCGCGAACCTTCTCCGCCCGCCATAACGACTGCCTTCAAAGCCCACCTGCCCAGTTTCGCCCCATCACAGACATAGTATCGCGGGTTTCCAGTCCGCAGGCGCGAAGACTGGAACAGACGAAAGCCAACCGGTGTCGCACCAGCCATGTATCATCGGACCATGCCGACGATCGGGATCATCATGGGCAGTTCGAGCGACCTCGACACGATGCAGGGGGCGATCGACATCTTGCGAGAATTCGACGTCGAACATGAGGTTCGAGTCGTCAGTGCGCATCGCACGCCCAAAGCGATGGTGGATTACGCCCTGGGCGCTCGCGAGCGAGGCCTCCGCGTCATCATCGCCGGAGCCGGCGGCGCGGCCCATCTTCCCGGCATGACCGCTTCTTTCACGTCCCTTCCCGTCATCGGAGTGCCCGTCGAGACCAAAGCCTTGAAGGGGCTAGATTCGCTCTATAGCATCGTCCAGATGCCCGCCGGAGTGCCAGTTGCCACGGTAGGCATCGGCAACTCACGAAACGCTGCCCTGCTCGCCCTCAGAATCCTCGGTACGACCGAGACTGCGATAGCCGCCAAGCTCGACGCCTTCGCCGTAATGCAGACCGAAGCGGTGGCCCGAATGAACGCCGACCTCGGCGTCTAGTTCTTGGCGTTCTTGAACAGCTCGGTCAGAACGCTGTAGGCGTTGGGATCGAGGAGCACCACTCGAATATAGACGTCCAGCTTTTTAGCGGTCGTCAACTCCTCAGGCTTGATGCTCGGGTCGAAGTAGGTCGGCTCGATCGCATTGGCGGCAGCCTTTATTTGGCCCTCGTTCAACACCTTTTTGACGGCGGTGCGCACGATCTCCTCATTGTCGTAGATCACGGATTGGCGAACTCTATCGAGGGCGTGAAAGGTCTTTGAAATCTTGATTACGAACTCGTGCGAAGGTAGCTCGCCCTTCTCAAGGCCAGCCTTGATCGCAGCGTCCATTCCCGCCTCCAGCTTGACCATCTCCCCAAACTCGAGCAACTCCTGCTTGTCGACGTTGCGTCGCACTTTCTCGACCGCGCCTAAAACCTCGTTGAGCTGCTTCTTGGTCATACCGACAGGCAAGATCTGGTTTAGCAGATCGATCTTGCGCGCCTTCACGAGGATCTGATCGGCGTGGGCGGCCCGCTCGTCCTTGGTTTGGGCGAAAGTCGCGTCGGCCAATACGGTGAAAAGGCAGAAAAGTGCGAAGAGCTTTTTCATATTAGGGTTCTCGGATCGGTCCTGAGGATGTTGACGTTTGACGGATCTCGGGCGTCACACCGTCGAGAGCGAGGCTGACCAACATCGCCATTCCCATCGTTTGGCAGTGCACGAACGCCAGGCCAACCAGCGTAGCAAGTATCCAGCCTAGGGTCGTCATCGCTTCATGGCCGAGGGCTCCGATTGCTTGCAGGCCCACGAAGCCTCCGAAGAGCAGAAGAATCCCGCCGACCATGAGGCCCGCCCCGAACAATCCACGCTGGAGACGGTTTAGCCGGCCCACGGAGGCACGGATCGATTGCGATCGGCGGGCCTGGACGATTCCATAGAGGATCCAGACCACGAATGAGCCCAGTCCCTGCGCCAACATACGGTCAGATTACCGAACACGTCGGTCCCCGCCCGCGTCAGCCGGATACAATGCCGCAGATGGGGCCGCGCGGCGTATGAACATCCTGATCAGCATCCTGCTGGTCCTTGGCAGCGTTTTCTTCGTTGCGGCCGAGTATTCCATCGTCAGCGCCCGTCGCAGCCGCCTAGAGGCCTTGGGACGCCGGGGAAGCCGCAACTCCCGCGCGCTCGCGAAGGAGTTGGAAGACGTTTCCGACTTTGTCGCAGGAAGCCAGATCGGCATCACGATGATCAGCATCGGCGTAGGCTCGATCACGGAGCCTTACGTGACCGAGGCGCTCCTCCGCATTTTGCCTCACTCGGTGAGTCCGACGGTCGGCTATGCCCTGTCCTTCTTGCTCGTGTCGTTCGTGCTCGTCGTCATCGGGGAGCTTTGCCCCAAATATGCCGCCTTGAGGGCCCCCGAGAAGATCGCCCTTTTCACCTTCCGGCCCTTGAAGGTGGTCACGATCATCCTGAAGCCGATCATCTGGCTGGCCCAGGCAACCGCCGGTCTCATCCTGCGGATATTCAAGATCGACATAAATGAGCAGCGCAGCGAGGGCGTGCCCAAGGAGGAGCTTCTGGTGCTTGTCCAGTCAGGCGGCGCTGAGGGGACCCTCGACAAGATGCATGCCGAGATGGTAGCGAAGGCCCTGAAGCTGGACGCCCTGGCCGCCCGCGATATCATGGTCCACCGCCTCGACATGAAGTGGGTCGACCTTTCCCTCGACAAGGAGGGCCTGCTGCGGCGTCTGCGCGACATCCCATACACCCGCCTTCCAGTCTGTCGGGGCGACATTGACGATGTGGCGGGCGTGCTTTATCTCCATGACATCGTCCGCAACTTGCACCGGGACGACTTCACGATTGAGCGACTCCTGCGACCCGCGATCGCGATTCCCGAAAATCTGACGATGGAGAAGATCGTCGCCATGATGCGCGATCAGAAAACCCAGATCCTCATCGTGATGGATGAGTACGGCGGGACTTCTGGCCTCA
>JBBSFL010000140.1:0-8176 GCA_038238735.1 Fimbriimonadales bacterium
GGCTGCGTCTAGGGATGGAATTGCCGTATCTTTGAGATAGCCTTCGATATCGCCGGTGCCCGCCATGCCAACAGGACTACTCGCTGCCTGCCTCGCCTTAGCCTCGCACTCCACCGCTCTTCAGTCTCCGCAACGCGTGCTGATCGTGGGCGGCGGGCCTGACCTCAGCCACAACCAGGTGGCGATCGAGAGCAACGTGCGCTATGTGATGCGGATGCTTCCGACGAACTTGCCGACGCGGGTGCTCTTCGCAGATGGTGATCCGAATTCGAAGAACGTTCTCTTCGAAGATCCTCCTGGACGGTCCCAATATCGAGCTCCGCAGATATCCCACATCGACGGGCCCTCGCGGCTGGACACGGTGCACGTCGAGCTGGCCAACGCGGGCAAGGATGCCTCCACCAAGTCACCCGTTTTTCTTTACTTCACCGGTCACGGCAGCCCGAATGTTCGAAGTGATTACGTGAACAATCAATTCGACCTATGGCGCGGCGAAGCGTTGACCGTGCGGGACCTTGCCCAGTCGCTGAATGCCTATCCAAAGGGAGTCCCCGTCACTCTACTGATGGTCGAGTGCTTCTCCGGCGCGTTCGGGAACGAGCTCTTCGAGGACGGAGATCCTCAGGGCCAACTTGTGGATCGGCCGATCTGCGGCTTCTTCGCGAGCATCGCGCAACGCCCCGCCGCCGGTTGCACGCCCGAGGTGAACGAGGCGAACTATCGCGACTTCACGAGCTACTTTGTCGCGCAGCTCACCGGGACCGACCGGCTGGGCAAGCCGGCGTCGGGAGCGGACTACAACCACGACGGCAAGGTGGGCATGAACGAGGCGTTCGCCTACGCCTTGATCCACGATGATTCGATCGACACGCCTGTCTGCACATCCGACGTATTTCTCCGCCATTTCGTGACCCTCCAGGACTCGGAGATTTTTGGCCTTCCCTACACGAACGTTGAAACCTGGGCGGCGCCTGCCCAACGAGCAGCCTTGCAGGGCTTGTCGTCGAGTCTGTCGCTCGCAGGCGAAGACCGCAATCAGCAGGCCTTCGACGAGTTTCGCCGGGCGAATCTGGGCAGCGACCGGGATCGTGACGTGCACATGATCCGATACGTGCGGTTGGTGAAGAGCATCGTCCTCGCCCACAACCTGACGGACCGCGATCTGAAAAGGCGCTACGATGCGCTGCTTAAGCTCGAATCAGGCAATCCCTTTGCGTCCTGAGCCGGTCTTCGCGTCACGACGAGATTGGAGTAGATCGGAGAGAAGCCGACTCGCTGCGCGTTGCGGTGGGACGACGTTCCGGGAATACAGGTGACGGTAACGAGACTGCCTGCTCCTGCGTCCAGCATTCTTCGCTCGTAGAGAGCCCTCTGGATTCCCCGTCCGCGAAATTTCGGCAGGGTTGCGCCGCCTGCGAAGACGACCAGTTCGTCGAAGAAGGTCATAGCCCCAATGGCCGCCGCCTTGCCATCGACTCGGGCCAGATAGCGTCTGGTGTCTGGGATGACGCTCATGATTCTGCTTGTCGTGTTCTCTGCCGGCTCGCCCCAACCGTCGGCGGAAGTCTGGAGCCACTCTTCGCTTAAGCCCTCGATCACTTCGATCTTCACGCCCTCCGGGACCTGCCGTGGCTGGCGGTTCGGGGGCACCTCCATGACAAGGATGGTCTCGAAGTGGTCGACTGCATAGCCTCTTTCTGCCATCAGCGGAAAGAGATGGGGGCTTGTGTACGGGGAGATGTTCATCTCCCAATTCGTGGCGCGGCCCCTATAGAATTCCTCGATTTCGTCGAGATTCGCTTCCGAATTCTTGTAGGCAAGGACCGGGACTTGGGTGAAGGGCGATCCTTCACCGGCGAACGTGGCGAGTCCGCCGTTCAAGTCGGCATAGGTCGATGACGGCTCCACTTGCTTCGCGGCCTCGGTCGCCCGTTTCATGGAAGCGATGAAGGTTCGATTTACAATGTCCGCGAGTTCGTCGGTAAGGAGCATGGGTTGTTTCGAGTGCCTTACGGCGTCGTAGATCGTCGTACCTCAACCTCCATGTTGAAATGATGATTTGGCGGACACCACTATTTGGTTTCCGGCAACTTGCCCCTGTCACCCTGCATTTCAGAGCAGTGTGCAAGCCTTACAGAAAGCTTCCTGACAACAGGGTTGCAGCCGTTCACCTCATCCGTTAGACTGGGCTCTCAATGGCTCGCCTGCTCTCGGTGTTCTGGCTGATTGCCCTCTTCCAAGTGGCGAACCCAATGCGGCGATGGGATTGGGGTTGGAGTTGCGGCACTTGCCGATTTGGGCGGCCTACTGCGTGGCTATGGTGCTCGCCGAAGCGTTCTTTATTGGACTCAAAATTGGCTTCTCGGGGTGGGAGAGTCTCGGCATCTCGCTCGGCGCTAATTTCGCGACGGCTTGGATCTGCGCGACAGGCGGGTGTTTTGCTCCCTTTCTGCATTCGACCTTCATCGGCTCTCGGGCAAACCCTAACCCATTCCTGAATGCGGCAACCCTTTTGCTCATCCTCGCGTTCCCCTCCGCGTTGATCGAAGGTGCGGTTTGGAGTTCGTTTCTGCGACGCAAGGGCTCTATTCGCGAATGGAGCGTCGTCGGTCGCTCCCTGGGCGTTCACCTAGTCTGCGTACCGCTCGGCATGGCGATCCTGCTCATTCCCGAGCGGCCCCTACCGAACGACCGAGGCGTTTTCATGCTATGCCCGAGAGGTAACGATCGATCGGTTGTCGCGTGCCTTGTCCATTGAAATTGCCCACACCGGCAAGCTGCCTTCCGGGAGCGATCCTGTGCAGTGGACGGAATCTCGCCGGGTTTAGGCTGGAAGAAGGAGAGTGGGCGGCCTTCTATCTCCCCGACTTCCGTCGCTTCGACATGGGTGAAGCCAAACGCCATCCAATGGAACTTAATCAGGCGGTCTTGAGGAAGCGGCTGATTGGGGAGGACGGCGAATGGCTCATTCCGCACACCTGGATCCTCCGAACCCCGAAGACGGGGAGCTGGCTCGACAGCGGAATCATCATGGCCCCCGGGGGGGGAAATTCACGGTGGAAGGTGACGATGAGAAGCTGGGTTACTAGCAGATGCGGCGGCTATCCGGTTGGCGGTAGCCGCGGAATCTTCGTCTCAACCATCGAGCCCCTCTTTGGTTCAAAGGCCCTTCAAAGATCGAGGCTGTTGCTGAGCACCACCAATAGACTTACGAATCGCCAGCAAACTTCCCAAGTTCAACCCGAAATGCAGCCGTTTTAGCGCGTCAATTCAGGAAAATTGCAGGGCCTTAGTTCAAACTCGCCCCGTGACCGTCGAAAATGAATAGTTCTGTGCGCGATTTGTGGTTGTGATTCTGTCCCTTGGCGCCAATCGGTATACTCTCGCTTCCGTGCGCGGGTGGCGAAATTGGTAGACGCACTACCTTGAGGTGGTAGCGCCCACAAAGCGTGCTGGTTCGAGTCCAGTCCCGCGCACCATGATTTGATCTAGGTTGGAGGTAGCTTGTTGCGCCCCCAGAGAACCGGGCTCCCTGAACTCGCCTGACCCGGCGAAAGGAGTTCCTCGGACCGCCAAATCCGTCGGCGTCCTCGAACATGAAAAGTCTAAGGACGCGACACGGACTGATTCTCTTCGTCGCGCTCGCGTTGCTCGCGCTCACACCGCTCTTCCTCGTCGCCATCCCGCCGATGGTCGATTATCCGAACCACATGGCGCGGTGCTCGATCCTCGGGCAGCTCTCGACGAATCCCGAGCTCGCGAAGCTCTACGAGCCGGGCAGTTTCATGCTTCCCAACATGGCGATGGACGCGATCGTCGTCCCGCTCGCGAAGTTCATGCCGATCCTGGTCGCGGGCCGCGTGTTCTGCGGGCTGGTGCTCCTGTCCCTGTTCAGCGGGGCTCTCACATTGAGCCTGGCCCTGTTTAAGAAGATCACATTCTGGAGCTTCGCGCCCGCGCTCCTGCTCTTCAACCACATCTACGCGTTCGGATTTCTGAATTACCTCTTCGGGATAGGGCTGATGCTCTGGAGCCTGGCCGCCTGGATTCGACTGCGGGATCGGAAGCTTTGGCTGAGACTGCTCGTCATTTCGCTTCTGGCCGTCTTGATGTATTTCTCGCACCTGATGGCGTTGTTCCTCTTTGGCTGCGCAGCCCTCGGATGGGAGTTCGCCAGATGGCTGGAGCAACCTAACCGCCGCTTCCGAGACCTGGCTTTGGACACGCTGGTCCTCGCCTCCGCATTCGTCGTGCCCTACGGTTTGCTCAAGCTAACGCCGACCCAATCTGAGCTGTCCCGCTACATTGCCGACAAGCCGATCGCCAAGTACAACGACGTCGTCCAGATTCTCCGAACCGACCCAAGCTTCCTAGACGCCGCCTTCTCCTACACCGTCTTCGCCGCCATGGCTTTCTTGTTCATCACCGGCTGCCTGAAGATCGAGAAGCGCATGCGCTGGCCGATCGTGCTCGTCTTTCTCGCGTTCCTCGCCCTGCCGACCAACTTCGCGACCTCCGGTTGCGTGGACATGCGGGTCCCGATCGTCGCCGCCTTTATGCTCGTATCGGGCACTGCGGTAATCACATGGAATCGATTCTCCCAGATTGGGCTAGGAGTCTTGGGCCTAGCCTTCATCGTGCGCACTGGACAGGTCACGAACGGCTGGCTCGCTGGAGAGACCGAGCAGCAGACGGTGCTCGCCGACTTCCAGACCCTGCCCGATCACTCCGTAGTCTTCACCGGCGCGGACGGGCACGTTGCCTTGTACTCGGAAGCGACATGGAATCCGCCGATCATTCACTTGCCATTGCTCATCGCGGGATCGAGACCCGTTTTCTTTCCGCAAATCTTTGCCATCCCGGCTCAACATCCTCTTGTCATGCGCCCCGAGCTGTTAGAGCTCGAGCGATTTCAGGGCTTGGACCCCACTTACTTCCGAGGAGGAAGCGCGGTGAGCTTGGTGATCGAAGACTGCCGCGCCGCGCTGGCCAATCCCAGCTTGCTGCCCCCAAGCCTAGGCCCTCGCCCCGGTCTCTACATCTATCTCCTCACGACCAAGGGCGAGAAGCTTGAAGATCTCGGCTCTGCGCAGCTTGTTTTCCAGCGCGATCGCTACGCTTTACTGAAGCTCACAAGCCTCGAAGAAATCTACGCCCACCGAGAGCGCTACTGGCGACAGGTGCAAAGTCTGCGAAGCGGTTCGACTCGTTAGTGGTCAAAATAGTGGCGAGGCGTGCGCCTCGAGGATAAATATGAAGGGAATTAGCATAGGCAGAATCGTCGTGGCTGGAGCGCTCGTCGCGGCGTTGCCCTTTGCCGTAGCGCAGGGAAATCGGCATGACGCGGTCCACTACAGCTGGGGGCAATCGGACGAGAAACCAAGGTTCGAGGATCCGAACGCGATCTACCTGTGGCACCAGGGCCGCACGTTCTACATTGCGGTTGGCGGCGAGCAGCGAGGCGACATCTTCGTGCGGGCTGACGTTCAGAGAGGTTCCATCGATAACGTCACTCACCGGCGAGAGAACGAGTGGAAGAAGGGAGCGATCCGGAAGTACGACGAGCACCGTTGGGAGCGCAACACCGACTCCGAAGGCGTCCGACGCCAAGGTCCCGACGTCATCGAATATGCAACGCGAAGCGGCGGTTGGGACTTCGTGCGATTCGACGTACGTCGCGGTGAGAGCGTGCGTTTCGACTTCGACAGCGCCCGCAATAGCCGTAACCATCGCACGATCTATGTGGGCGGCGAAAACGACCGAACGACCCGCTCCGAAGCCGTTATCATCGACTTCAAGCACTAAGGTCGATTCGGAGGCGGATTGGTACACTTGCCCTGTCCGCCTCCGTAGCTCAGTGGATAGAGCAACTGCCTTCTAAGCAGTGGGCCGTGGGTTCGAGTCCCGCCGGAGGCGCTTGAATTTATATTCAAAGAGCGTTTATCTTGTGAGTATCCTGCCAACTTTTGCGCTTGCGAGTTCGGCGAGAGAAGGGTCATCGTATCCGCGCGGCCAGGCTTAGCAACGTTGACGTAAATTGGCCGGCTGGCTGAGTCCTGCTCGAACGCCTGGAACGCGATCGTCAGGCGACAGGTCAAGTTGAAGGGTTAGAGCCGAAACCTGCGGTTCAACCGACGAGAGTGTTCGGAGGGGAAAACGGGATAAATGGAGATTTCAGAACAGCCTGCCCGTTCCTTGGAAGAAGCCCGACATCTACGCCGTATAGCGCGCGACGCAAAGCGCGAGCAACAACGTCTGGCGAGCTTTGATCGCGCCACGAAGATGCACTTGGCGCGATTACAAGCTCAACCGAGTGTAAACGTGGTGCCTCCGGCAAATAGGCCACCGCAATATCATGTGGGCTGTTCTGGGTGGTTCTACTGGCACTGGCGTGCCATTTTCTACCCAGAAGACATCCTCCGAACGAATTGGTTTCGTCACTACACCGAATCCTTTGACACAGTCGAGTTGAACGCGCCGTTCTATTCCTGGCCTACCTTGGCAACCGTTAAGACATGGATCCGGCAGGCGGAACACTCCAAGAACTTTGTCTATACGGTCAAGGTATCCGAGTTAATTACCCACGTCAAACAGTTCGCTCGAACGCGGGAGTTGGTGATGGATTTCGGATTCATTGCGGATTTGTTGGGGCCACAATTTGGATGCTTCCTTTTCCAACTTCCTCCAAAATTCACCTTCACGCCGGCCCGGCTTAGAGCCATCGTAAGTCAACTCGACCCCACTCGACGTAACGTCGTTGAGTTTCGCCATCGCAGTTGGTGGAATGATTCGGTCTACAGAGCCTTCAGAAAGCACGGGATCATTTTCTGTTCTTGCAGTGGGCCTCGTCTTCCAGATGAGATAATCAAAACCGCCGACGAAATTTATGTGAGGTTCCACGGAACCAGTAAATGGTATCAGCACGACTACACGCCGGAAGAACTTATTGTTTGGGCAAAGCGCATTCGCGAGTGCAAATCGCACCAAGCTTGGATTTACTTTAACAACGACCGGAACGGTTATGCGATTAAAAATGCCAAAGAACTCTTGCTGCTCTTAAGCGATACTTCCTCGACGTGAGCACTCCGGTTTGAGCCCGAGAGCGCTAACAGAATGGATATTTGAAGCGGTCTATCTTTCTTGGTGGAATCAGGACCCCTTTCATTGCGCCCAGAGTTCTGCCTCCCCATCGCAGATCATGCGGCCTCAGCTATCGGAATAGCAAAGGTGAAGGTGCTGCCTTTACTGGGCACGCTTTCGACACTAATATTTCCGCCGTGAGCTTCGACCGCAAGCTTGCAAAAGGTCAGTCCCAAACCGGTGCTAGCGGTGTGCCCACCGTGGCCTGATTTCACCTGCCCGAACTTCTCGAATATCCGCTCGAACGATTCGGCCGGAATCCCATCGCCCGTGTCGTGAACAGAAAATACTAGAGAGCCGCGATCCTCACTCTGACGCACCGCCACGGTGACCGTGCCGCCGGTCGGAGTGAACTTTATCGCGTTCCCTACCAGGTTGACCAGAGTGCGGCGCAACGTATCCTCGTCACCTTGGAACGAAGGTAGGTCGCCGTCGAAATTCTTCTCCAGAGTCAGGCCCTTGTCGGTGGCCAGTTGGCCGACTTGGTCGAGAGCACTGGCGACCAGCGCGGCGGCGTCGAGCAAAGAGTAGTCGGGTTGCATCGAGCCCGATTCCATTTTGTCGATATCCAGAAGTCCGTTGATCATCGCCAACAGCGTAGAACCGCCCGCCAGAGCGATGCCGATGGCTTCCCGCTGGTCCGCGTTGAGTTCTCCCATCCCCTCAACCGTCTGCATCCCCGAG
This sequence comes from Fimbriimonadales bacterium, assembly GCA_038238735.1. Lineage (GTDB taxonomy): Bacteria > Armatimonadota > Fimbriimonadia > Fimbriimonadales > Fimbriimonadaceae > JAFDWR01. The sequence goes on from JBBSFL010000140.1 coordinate 7,825, forward strand.
ATCACTGAGCTCAGGGGGGTCCGCAGATCATGGATGATCATATGCGTCAGACTGTCCCGTAGTTCCTCGAGCTCCTGGAGACGTTTGAAGTTCTGTTCGAGCTGCGCGAAAAGGTCCGTCTCACGGTCGTGGGCGCGTTTTCTGTCCAGAGAGGCGCCGACCCGCGCTTTGAGGAGGGCCGGTTCGAAGGGCTTGGGCAAGTAATCGTCCGCGCCCATCTCGATGCAGCGCACCACGCTGTCCAATTCGTCTAGAGCCGAGACCATGATTACCGGGATTCGGCACAAGGATTCATCGGCTTTGATTTGCCGCAGCACTTCGTAACCATCGACCTCGGGCATCATGATGTCGA
>JBBSFL010000141.1:0-8144 GCA_038238735.1 Fimbriimonadales bacterium
CCCGGCGCGATGGCGTTGACCCTCATTCCATAGGGACCGAGGGAGGCCGCGGCGGATCGGGTGATACTGACGAGGGCCGCCTTGCTCGCGCCGTATTCAAGCTGCTCCAGCTTCGGAAGGAAGGCGGAGATCGAGGCGAGGTTGATGATAGCTCCGCTCCGGCCGCTACTCTTCATCCTCTTGGCCACCTCTTGGAGTAGGGTGAAGGGGGCGACCAAGTTCACCTCCATCACCCTTTGAAGTGCCGCCGGCGTCGCTTCGTCGAACCCGTGAGTGGGACAAATTCCGGCCGAGTTGACCAGGATGTCGACGGGGCCGAGCTTCTCCTCAACTTGATCGACGAGGAGGGAGATCGAATCTAACCGGGTGATGTCGAACGGGAAGGCTTCGGCCCCCTCTAGCTCATTAGCGAGGGCCACGAGGAGATCTGCTTGCAGGTCGATCAGGGCAACCTTTGCGCCTTCAGCGACGAAGGCTCGGGCGATCGCCGCGCCTATCCCTTGCGCAGCTCCGGTGATGAGGGCAACCTTTCCTTCGAGCCGAGTCACTTGTTGGCCATCCTATCGAACGCTCGTGTCGCCTGGAAAGAAAAGGGGGGCTTCAGTAGATCAGACTCTGGCTTCCCGTTTGAAACTGAACCCATGAGACACTCCAAGCGCCTCACCCGCCCTAACCCTCCCTCAAGGGAGGGGTTCCAGAAAGAAGCTCACGGGCACGAGCGGCGATTTTAGCCGCGCTTGGGAGGGACGCGTCTTCCAACGATTGGGCGAACGGAACCGGCACGTCCGCTCCGCAGACCCGAAGAATCGGGCCGTCCAGGTCGTCGAACATCCGTTCCTGAATCTGGGCCGCTAGGTCGGCGCCGATGCCGCAACGGGCGTGCGCTTCGTGGGCGATTAAGACTCGGTGAGTCTTGCTAACCGAGCCTTCGACAGTGCGGAGATCGAGCGGGTTGAGGGTTCGGAGATCGATAACTTCGGCGTCGACACCCTCCTCTTCTAATGTGGCCGCTGCCTCCAGAGCCTGAATAAGGGTGTAGGAGTAGCTAATGATACTAATATCGCGGCCGGATCGAACGACCCGGGCTTGCCCCAAGAATTGGACATGCTCACCTTCGGGCACGTCGCCCTTGGCGGCGTAGAGCTGCTTGTGCTCTAGTACGAAGACCGGATTGGGGTCGCGAATGGCGGCGGCAAGCAGCCCTTTCGCGTCGGCCGGCGTCGCCGGAGCGACGACCTTCAGACCGGGAACATGGACGAACAGGGCTTCCAGCATCTGCGAGTGCTGGGCCGCCGTTCCCTTATAACCCCCGCCCTGGGTTCTAATCACGAGGGGGACATGGGCCTTGCCGCCGGTCATGTATTGGGCCTTGGCGACCTGATTAAGAATTTGGTCCATCGCGACGAGCGAGAAGTCGACGAACATCAGCTCGACGACCGGCCGCTTTCCCGCCATCGCCGCGCCAAGCGCCATACCAATAAAGCCGGATTCAGAGATAGGGGTGTCGATTACGCGCTTCTCTCCGAAACGCTCCAGCAACCCCTCGGTAGCCCGAAACATACCGCCAAAGCGACCGATGTCTTCGCCCATTACGAACACGTTGGGATCTCGCTCCATCTCCTGGACGAGAGCTTCGTTGATGGCCTGGGTGTAGCCGATGACTCTCGATGCCGCAGCCACGGCGCTCATACGAACATATCCTCCAGCAGGACCGAAACGGGGGGTTCGGGTGCGGCGATAGCGGCTTTCACCGCTTTGTCGACAGCGGCATTCTCTTCTCGATGAATTTTCTCTAGCTCGTCTGCGGCCGCGCCTTGTTGGTATAGAGAAGCCTGAAGGCGAGGAATCGGAGCCTTGGCTTCCCACTCTTTGATTTCATCGAGAGTTCGATAGGAGGTGCCCGGGTCGTTTTGATAGTGGCCGCAGGTGCGGTAGGTCATCGCCTCGACAAACGTCGGGCCGTCTCCGTTGCGGGCTCCTGCCACCGCCGTCTCGACCACTCGGAAGACGGCCAACGGGTCATTGCCGTCGACGCGCACTGCGGGAATGCCGTAAGTCTCCATCCGCTTGCAGAGGTCGGTAACCTTCGCGCTTTTGTCGAGGTGCGTCATCTCGGCATACAGGTTGTTCTCGCACAGAAAGATGACCGGCAGCCTGAACAGGCCGGCCATGTTGAGGCACTCGTGGGCGTGGCCCTGGTTGAGGGTGCCATCTCCGAAGACGGTCATGGCAACCCGGTCCGCGCCGTCCATCCAAGACGCCATCGCGGCTCCCACAGCGGTGCCGATGCCCCCGGCGACGATGCCGTTCGCTCCAAGCAGCCCGTGGGAGGGGTCCGTGAGATGCATCTTGCCGCCCTTCCCCGTGTTCAGACCCGTGGCCCGGCCGAGGATTTCGGCAACGACTTCCTCGAGATCGACGCCTTTGGCCAATACGTATCCGTGGCCCCGGTAGGTGACTGTCAGATAGTCGTCCTTCCGCAAAGCGGCGCACGCTCCCGCAGGCACGGCCTCTTGGCCCGTCGCGAGATGAAGGGAACCGCGAAGCTGTCCGTCGCGCGAGAGCTTAGTAAGGGCAACTTCGAGCGCACTCATCCGGACCATCTGACGATAGAGTCCGAGCAGAAACTCAGTATCGGCGGCGGGTTTGGTCGCGGCGGCCATGGCTGGATCAGTTTAGCGTGGGACAGTGAAAGGCGTGGGGCGAAAGGGTGAGGCGCACTTTTACGAATAAGTGAAAGGGAAGACAGGCCGAGAGAAGCGATGAACTTCGAACGTGAGGTTCCAGCCTCCCCCGCATCAGGCATATTCACATATTCACATATTCAGTATTCGCCGAGCCGCCCATTCGCCCGCAGCCTAAGGGGAGCCGGCAAGCCACTCGTTCCACTGCGTGGCCACCGACAGCGCGAGAGAGTTGTACTCGGTGGCTCCGGCGGGGAATTGCAAGGATGAGGAGAAGTCGATCGAGATGCCGTGGCTGTTTGCCGAGTGAGTGTTATGGCCCTCCCAAACGACGGCGTCTAGGATAGCGGATTGGACGTTCTGGCAAGCCGTGATCGTGGACGCTGGGACGCCCGCTCCGGCTTCCAGCTTGATACAGAGATCATACAGATCGCGGTATACGCGGTTGTTCACCGGCTTATAGGACTGGGCGTTCGCACGAGCATTGATGATGGCTTGGTTGAAGGAGCCGCCATTAACAATGAGCTCTCCGGCGAGAGCGTCTAGGGCCGTGGCAAGGGCGGGCAGCTTTGAGGTGTCGATCGAGCTCTCCTCGATCTTCTGGCTGGCGTAACCGGGCACGGCGAGCATGCCGTCGATAAACCCCTTGGTGAGGTTTTTCGGGGTGTCGTCGGGATTGTCCCGCATCGGGGCGAAGACGAGGTCGTAAGGGAAGCCTTGGCCGGGTGGGGACTCTTCGCTGCCGACGACGAAGGAGGCGCTATTTCTGATCTCGTAGGCAACCTCGAGCATCTGCATGAGACTGGCGTCCCAGGCCACGATGTCAAGCTTGTCGGGACCGAGGGCGTAAGGCAGTTCCGTCGTCGCGATGGCGTTGCCGGTCTCGTCGTCGTAGCTGACGCCTCGGGTGATGAACTGGACGAAGGGCATTTGACGCCATCCGTTGCCGTGGTTCCAAACCACGACGCAATAATGCTGGGCCGGATAGTTTGCCTTCGACCAGGCGATAAAGTCGCGAAGGGTCTGCTTGTCACCCATATCGACTCCGCTGCCCATGTCCTGAACCATCTGGCTCGCGAGGCCGGTGTGGGTGTCGGGCTTGACGAGGTAGCGCTTCGTTCCATTGAACACCGAGCCGTTGTTTAGGACCTCCGCTTCCTTCCACTGAACCACAAACCGGACGTCGGGATTGTTGGCAACCCGCTCCATCTGGTCTATGTTGGGGGCGCTGAACTGCTCGAGGTTGTTAGCCGCGTTCATGTAGACGATGACCGTCCACTTCCCCATAACGGGAGTCGTGGTGGAGGAGGAGTAGGTGGCTTGGGCTTGCAGGGCACCGAGAATTGCCGTTACGGCGCCCGACCCGGTTGCGGTTGGAGTGACGATTCCATCCGTCGAAACGGTTGCGGGGCCGTCGACAGTCCAAGTGAAGGCGTTGGCCGGCAGGAAAGTTGCCTTCCCCGTCGCGTCGATGCCGGTTGCCGTATATCGGGCGCTACCCGGAACTTGAATCGTGGCGTCGGCAGGGCTCACCGACAGACTTGTGGTGCTGGTGCCGACGGCCGTGTTCACGCTCGCAGAGGCGACAACGGCGAGGGTTTCCTCACAGACTCCCGAGATTGCGCCCGTTCCATTCACGTTGGCGTGCAACTCGACGCGCAGGCGGTAGTTTCCGGTGGGAAAGCCGGTCAGCTTCGCCTGGGCGGTCGCGGCGGTTTTGGGCAGGACGACGGGAGTGATCGCGTCAGTGTCATCGATCTTCAAGAGCCTAACCCTTTGCGAAAGACCATCCGGACCGGTTTGACCCGCGTGGGACCAGTCGGTGGAGTACAGCACAGTTGGCCCCGAAGAAACTCCCCCGCCTCCACAGCCGGTAAGGAGGGCGCAGAGCAAGGCGGCTACGATCAGAAAATGGCGCATGGCATTGTCGCGTGTCGAATTGGAGCTTGAGTCGATTCCGAGGTTTTGGGGCAACTCCTTGCTAAGAAGACGCGCCTTGTTAACCGAATATTACAAGGAGATTGAATGACCGCAACGTGTATGAGGAACTCAGGGTGCTCCTGAGGGAGTTGGGCGTGCGCACGGCAGAAGACCGGGGCGCGTCTCCCGTGCTGGGTTTCCCCGCCTCGCTGCCCCTTGCCGATGGGTCTACTCTCGTCTTGGATCTGCCCACTCCTTGGGCTCTCAACAACTTCGATCCCGAGGGGATCGGGGTCGCGATTTTGGATCCCCTGGGGAATCTGCGGCAGGCCTGGGGACTTGCGAAGAAGGTTTCGTTCTTCCGGCAGGGCGTGAATCTGCTGGACAGCGAACTTGGCCCGCTGCTGGCGGGGAGCTACCAGGGCACGCACGGCTCGCTGTACCTGGACGGGTATCGGTATTTCACGGGCGGATTGTCAGGTGGAGGCGCGACCGAAGTCGTCGTCTTGGTGGTGAACGCTCAAGAAGAGCGACACGCGAAGCGGCAGGCAAATAAGAGCTGGCGCATGGCCAATGCTTTGAAGCGATTGGGCAAGGCGCTGACGATGAACCAGCAGATTCAGCCTCTCGGAGTGGCGGCGGTTCACGAAATTGCGTCGGCGGCCGAGCTTGCCGCGGTCTTGCTGTGGACCCACAATCTGGAGCGAGATACGCTCACACTCGCCGCGAGCGTCGGGGCGAACAGGCAGGCGACGAACGTCTTAAACAGTCTCGCGGTTGCCGAGGGGTCCAGCTGCGTGGCCGAATTGGTCGCGGACTCTCGCGAGCGGTTCTTCTGCGGGGACGTGCAGAACGTCCTGATCACCTCCGAACTTGAGGCCAAGTTCTGCTATCTGAAGCCCCGAAGCTTGAGCGTCCACCCGCTCGTGATCTCCGACCGGCTGGTCGGTGTATTGGAGCTAGTTGGCCGGGACGGTGACCCGTATTTCGAGGAAAATCTGGAGCTGTTCGAAACGATCGCCGAGCACTTAGCGCTCGCCTTGAACTCGGCCATGCTCTTCGAGCACTTCGAGAAGTGGGCGACCCACGATGCGTTGACCGGCATAGCCAACCACCGGCATCTGCACGAGTTTCTGCACCAGCGGGTGCATGAGGCGGAGCGGAACAAGCAGGAAGTCGGAGTGCTGATGATCGACGTCGACCACTTCCGTGCCTTCAACGACGAAGAGGGGCACGACGCGGGCGACGAAGTTTTGCGCCTGGTCGCAGACGCTCTGAAGCACTGTCTCAGGCCCTACGATTTGGCGGCTCGCTATGGTGGAGAGGAGTTCACCATCGTAATGCCGGGCAGCAATGCGACAGCGTCCATGGTTGTAGCCGAGCGGATTCGCGAGCGGGTTCAGGAGTCTTCGTACATGACCCGTCACGGGCGCGAACGGCATGTCACCGTGAGCATCGGGTGCGCGACTTATCCGCACACGGCGGACGACGCGGCTTCCCTTCTGAAGGCAGCGGATTCGGCCCTCTACGACGCGAAGCACACGGGTCGTAATCAAACACTTTACTATTCCGGCAAATTCGTGGCCCGGACCCGCTACGAAGGGCGGGTGGAAAAGGTGGATCGATGGCTGTCCGAGGAGGATCGGCCGGTTTCCGAACAGCTACTCTCAAGCCTGGGGGAGATCGTAGCGGAGCTAGCGCGGACGCTCCCCCTATCAACCTCGCAGCACGAGATTTTAAGGGCGCTCCTATGGATTTCACCCACCTACCTGCGCATCTCGGATGAGGATCCCGACGCGGTAACCGAATTGGGCGCGGCAGAGGAGTTTCGGGCCCTGATGCCCAGCCTCCAGGCTCTTCGCGAGCGATACGATGGCACAGGTTTGCTCAAAGTGAAGGGTTCGCGAATTCCCCTGCTTGGCCGTATCCTGTCCGTCCTGTTGGCGTACGCGGATCGGAATTCGAACGACTTGGTCGACGATAGCGGCCGCTTCGATCCGGAGATCGTGGCGGTGGTGGCCGACGCTCGCCGCGCCGCGTAGCCGCCTGATTAACTTCCGTCTGTGAAGCTCGAAGATGCGATCGAGATTTTCGTCCACGGCCATGCCCGGGCCCGAAGCGCGGCTCATCCCTGCATTCCTCGCCTTGTCGACGACATTTGGATCATGCAGGATGGGCCAGGCCGGAAGATCCCGCGCAAGGTCGAAGCTGTCTCGACGCTGCCCGCCGCCGAAACGATCGCAAAGCTGCGGGAAGCAGAGCTTGGATGGCATTTCGTGAGTGCTATCACTGCGAACGACGACAAGGTTGTCGAACTGCGAAAGGACTACAAAGCGCAGGGATATAGGGCTCTCGGCACCGAGTGGATGTTCGTCCACAATCTCGAAGACATTCCCGTGTTCGCTTCCGATCCACCGGTGCGAGAACTCTTCAGCCAAGCCGAAGTCGACGCCGTTCCCCAGGGCGCTTCCCACAAACGGAAGCTTCTGCCCGAGACTCGCCTGTACTCAATTTGGAGCGAGGAGCGCGATTGCGGTTGGGTCACAAGCATGCCTCATGGCCGCAGCGCATGGGTGTCGAGCCTCTACGTTCATGAGGAGTTCCGAGGCCGGGGCTACGGGTGATCGCTCATGAGCCGCCTCCTTCAGGATGATAAGAAGGCTGGGTTGGAATGGAGCGTGCTCCTCGCGAGCTCGGCAGGAGCCAGACTCTATCCGCACCTGGGCTATCGGCAGATCGCGGTGCTGCAACTCTTCTGCCCGCTGAAGCGGACTTGACGGACAGGGCCGGGCTGTGCCAGAATCTCTATTCGCGCCAAGGAGCGCCTACGATCATGTACGCGATAGTTAAGACCGGTGGAAAGCAGTTTAGAGCGGATCAGGATGCGATTCTGATCGTGGAGAAGATCGAAGGCGAGCCAGGAACTACCCTGGAGCTAGGCGAAGTCGTGATGATCGGCGACGGCGACAAGTTTAAAGTTGGTTCACCGCTCGTGACGGGCGCCAAGGTCATGGCGACCATCGTTCGCCAAGGCAAGGCCAAAAAGATCAACGGCTTCAACTACAAGGCCAAGAAGAACGAGCGCAAGCGGTGGGGTCACCGCCAGCCGCAGACGCATATTCGGATTACCGGCATCGAGGCAGGCAAGTAATGGCACATAAAAAAGGTCAAGGTTCGTCTCGTAACGGTCGCGACAGCAAGCCGAAGATGCTCGGCGTCAAGAAGTACGGCGGCGAAGTCGTTAAGCCGGGCAACATCATCGTGCGGCAGCGCGGCACCCAGTTTCATCCGGGCGTCGGCGTCGGAATGGGCAACGATCATACGATCTACGCGATGATCGACGGCCAAGTCAAATTCGAGGGTCCCGAGAAGAAGCGCCGCATCAGCGTCTACGCGGCTGCTTAGTCTCCTTTTTCCCTTACCCTTTCGCTATTGCGGATCGGGCTTCATGGTGTCTGCGCAGCACTGCTTTGCATGCAGTTAGACCTTCGGCCGTCGCCGCACTATACGGTGCCCAAGTTGAACTCGGCGTGGAGACCG
>JBBSFL010000142.1:0-8131 GCA_038238735.1 Fimbriimonadales bacterium
ATCCGAGCCCTCTTCGAAGGATACGACCAAATGGCTGCTCCGCCCGACCCGGAAGTGCGAGCCGCATTGGAGGTGCGGCAAGCCACGGAGGGTTTAGAGTCGCTAGCTCTTGAACTCACGGAGAAAGCTCCCACCATCGCTGCGCGGACCGATCTCAAGAATCCTGCGCGCGTGCGGCGCGCGCTTGAAAAACTGCACGGAGAACCGCAAAAACTTGACTTCCAGCTTCCCCCGTTTCGGAAGGTGAAGGTGGGCTTGGAGCTTTCGAAGGAGATTCTCGATGAACGCATCCTTGTACGAACTGAAATGATGGTGCACAATGGTTGGGTCCAGGAGCTTAAAAAACTCCGGGATGGCGGCTATCGTCCGGAGCATCCGGGCCTCCGTGCCATCGGGTACAGGAGCATGTGGAAGGCGATGGAGGGGGAAACCGACTTGGAAGAGGCCATCGCGACAACGATCGCGGAAACTCGCAGCTATGCAAAACGGCAACGAACCTGGCTAAGGTCGGAACCCGAGCTGACTATGGTGAGTGCCGAGGATGCCTTCGAGCAGATTCGGCCCTATCTTGAATTTGAGGTGTAGCGGAATGGGTAAGGCAATAAATCTCCAGGACATGTTCCTGAATCAGGTTCGGAAGGAAGGGATCGGAGTCACGATCTACCTGACGAACAGCGTGCAGCTTCGCGGCCAGGTCCGCGGCTTCGATGCGTTCACCGTGCTTCTCGACGCTCCGGGGAAACCGACCCAGCTCGTTTATAAGCATGCCGTAGCGAGCATCGTGCCCGCTAAGCCGGTCGGCTCATATCGCCCGCAGAGCGAGCATGACGAGGAACGACGCGGAAACAACGAAGATTAAGACAGGTCGTCCGGGTTAGCATGCGAGAGATAGCGTTCGTCAAGATGCAGGGCATCGGTAATGACTTCGTCATGGTCGATGCCCTCCAACATCCGCTGGGAGATACCGATTTGCCAACCCTCGCGCGGGCAATGAACGACCGCAAGTTCGGCATCGGCGGCGACGGCCTGATTCTCTTGGAACGTGGAGACAAGGCAGCTTTCAGGATGCGGATGTTCAATCCCGATGGCTCCGAGAGCGAGATGTGCGGCAATGGCATCCGATGCTTCGCGAAACTGGCACATGATCACGGGCACTCGGACAGCGAAACGATCGAAGTCGAGACGGGCGCTGGGTTGCTAAAGTTAACTCTCGAACCTGACGGACAAGTTCGCGTCGACATGGGCTTGGCCCGTTTCAAGCGTGGTGAGATCGGGATGAGCGGCTCGGCGGATGACCAATTTGTGGATGTACCGCTGCTGGCCTCCGTGCCTGGTCTAATCGGCACCGCCGTTTCCATGGGCAACCCTCACCTGGTCATCTTTGTTCCGGACGCGAAGGCAATTGAGTTAGAGCGTGTTGGCCCCGAACTGGAGCGGTATACCGAATTTCCCAATCGCGTGAACGCCCACTTCGTCCAGGTCCTCGACCGATCTACTTTGCTGCAGCGAACTTGGGAACGGGGGGCGGGCGCGACCTTGGCATGCGGTACCGGCGCGTGCGCGTCCGCGGCCGCCGCATGGCTAACTGGAAGGGCGGAAAGCACCTCACGGGTGCATCTACCGGGGGGCGTACTCCAGATCGAGATTCAGCCGGACCACCGGGTCTTCATGACCGGTCCTGCGGAAGTAGTCTTCGAAGGGGTTTACGAACCTTCCACTCACTGAGCCTAGGCGGCTTCCTGCAGCAATTGTTTGAGCGCGTTCCGGCCCTCGCCGATGAAGTTGACGAACTCTATACCGATGCAATTCGCTTCGGGCTTTTGATGCAGCACGACGGCGAGCGACCTCACCGTCTTGCCGTCAGCAGGCGTCCAGCGAAATTCGACGAGCGTCCCTACGGGAACGGGCGTGTCCGTATGAACTGCTGCTCCACCCAGGCTCAGGTCGATGGTACTTCCGCGGGCCTCCGTAAAACTCAGGCTGTCTTCCTGCTCGTGGACGAGCTTCAGCTCAACGGGCACCGCCACCGCTACTCGCGGATACTTGCGTCGATCTTCTAGTTCCCACTCGAAATCCGCAAACTCGACAAGCACAGTGGTGCCTTCCGCATCGGAACGCGCAATGGTGGTTCGCGCTCGCCACTGCGGAGTCTTGCCCTTGACGATCAGCATGACGCGGCCCTCTGGCGCGTACGACATCTCCTCTTGTTCGGGCATTCGCACTGCGAGCGGATGCGAGCCGACGATCACTCCGTGAGTGAGCCTCGCCGTCTCGTCGCTGTAAGTCACGACAGCGATCGCTTCTCCCACTTTCAGATCGCGAGTTGGGTCGAGATTGCCTTCCACAATCGAATCTTCGGCTGATTCTCTCGCGTTCTGAGGTTTTTTATTCGCGATTGTTTCGTGCGCGTTCGATTTCCTTGCGCGCGTCATCCTTGGCGATCTTGTCCCGTTTGTCGTATTGGCTCTTGCCGCGGGCTAGAGCGATCTCAACTTTTGCCCGGCCCTTCTTGAAATAAATCGCAGACGGAATGATGGAGAATCCCTTCTCCATTGAGCGTCGATCGAGGAGATCGATTTCCTTCCTGTGCATGAGGAGCTTCCGATCGTGACGCCGCTCATGCTGAAAGTGGGAGGCGTGGGTATAGGGCTCTATGTCGAGGTTGTACAGCCACAGCTCGCCGCCGCGGATCATGCAGTAGGCATCGGTGAGGTTGGCTCGGCCAAGGTATAGGCTTTTAACTTCCGATCCGACAAGGGAAATCCCCGCTTCGTAGGTCTGCACGAACTCGTAATCGAACCGGGCCCGGCGATTCTGGATCGACTTCGGGCCCTCGCTTTCCTTGCGGCCTCCCTTCTTCGCCATGGAGGCGGAGTGTACTCGGATGGTAAAGTTGCCTTATGCGGCTCTGGAGTCCAACGTTCTGCGTCTTTGCCATCCTTGTCGGTTGTAGTGGAGGGGGTGAAGGGGCAAACCCTACCCGCGACCAATCGTCGACACCCGTTAAGGGCCAATCCACCCTTAAAAAGCTTGGCACCGAAGACGTTAAGGTCGGAGACGGTCCGGTCGCCGCGAAGACCGGTGATATGATCTGGGTTTGGTACACCGGGAAACTTGCTAACGGAAACATCTTCGACACCCACGAAAAGCCCGACGCGCCTGTCGGCTTTCCGCTTGCCGAAGGCGGTTTGATCGAAGGTTGGATTAAGGGAATTCCTGGGATGAAAGCCGGCGGAGTCCGCAAGTTATCCATTCCCGCTTCTCTGGCCTATAAGGAGCAGGGCCAGGGCGAAAAGGTCCCACCGAATTCCGATCTCTACTTCACCATTACGCTGGCCTATGTCGTGGAGTCGGGCAAGGAGAAGGTCTATGACTTCAAAGACCTGAAGCCCGGCACTGGGCCGGAAGCCCAGAAGGGCAAGAAAGTCTCAGTTTTGTATTCCGCTTACACGTTGAATGGAGACAAGGTCATTGATTTGACGGACAGGTCCAAGCCCGACAGTTTTACAATCGGCAAGGGCGAGGTCATACAGGGCTTGGAATACGGCGTCATTGGCATGAAGAAGGGTGGAAAGCGAAGTCTGATGCTTCCTCCGGATGCAGCCTTTGGACCAAACGGAAGCCCGCCACGAATCCCGGAAAACACGCCGCTCCGCTTCGAAGTCGAGCTTGTCGATGTAAAGTAGCTCACAAATCGCTTCAGATTTGGCGGATGCTCCCGACACTTAGGTTGGAGCATCCATGAGCCTGAACGTCCCGCTGTCGTCCTTTCACAGTCGTCCTTCGCAGGATCCTAAGACCGAGATCTATATTTGGCAGCGCATGCTGTATTTTCGGTCTTGGCTCCAGGATGCGAGGGTTTGCCAGGTTGGGAGCCGCGACGGTCGCTACTTGCGGTACGCGGCGACTTTCGCCAGCGAAGCGATTGGCTTGGAGTCTGTTCCGCAATGGGTGAGCGAGGCCACCGCCCGTTATCCCGAAGCGGAGTTCCTGTTCTCCGATATGGTCAATGAGCCGTTCGACGGTGATTTATTGTTTGTCTTTGAAACGCTAGAGGAATCCATGGAGCCCACCGCTGTTCTGGCAAGCCTGGCTCGGGCTTCTGGGTCGATCATTTTGACGGCGACCAACTCCGCTCATCGGGGCTCCTCGGAAGAACTGGTACCGGAAAGCTGTGCCCGATGGACGGCGTCTGAATTCAAGACGATGGTTGACGCTGCCTTTACCGGTCGGACGGTTCGCTACCTGTCTCAAAAGGCGGAGTGGCCTGGCCGGGTAACACCTGGGTTCGACAAAGACGCACTTTACACGATTGCGATAATCGGCGATTTGGCACTACCCACATGGCCGCGGCTTGGTCTTGCGATGCCGACTGTAAATGCTGAGCGCGTGCGAAGCGCAGTACTGGGCTTCAGCCGCTTCTACCCGGGTGCAGTCCAGTTCGCGGTCGTCGCGAACGGCCCTTCCATCGAGCATTTGGAAGCGCTTCGATCCTTGCGCGACGATCTGCCCGAGATCATCGAGTTGATTGAGAGCGAGGAAAACCTCGGGTTCGCAAGGGGCTGCAATTTGGGACTCGACTATCTTTGGCAAGAAGGTTGGTTCGACCTCTTTGGGGTTACGAACGACGACGTCTTGCCAGCCATCGACTGCCTTCCTGAGATGGTAGTGGCGTTCGACGAACTGCGAGCAAGTGGGCAAAAGCCGGGCGTGATCGGTCCCGTCACCAATGTCATCCACGGCCCCCAGCAGGTCGAAATTGGCGCCTACAACAGCTTCGAGGAGATGATCGACCTCTCTAATAAATGGCACTGGGCGCACCACTCCTGCGGTACGGCGACGGATCGGGTTCGGGGTCTGCTAATGCTGATCGATCCGGACTGTCTTTCCGAGGTCGGCGGCTTCGACCCTCTCTTCGGGCTCGGAAACTGGGAGGACGACGACCATAACAAGCGATGCCGGCTCGCGGGATACAGCCTTTGGATCGCCGACGGGGCGTTCCTCCACCACGAGGGCTCCGCTACTTTCAAGCAGATCGGCCTGAACTACGACTCGAATATTCATCGCAACTTAGAATTGCTTTGCGAAAAATGGGGCGTGGCCCAGATCGAGGACTTTTTCAAAGCTGACGTTGCAGAGGGCTCTCGGCCAGCCCTCTACATTCCTTTGACAGCGAAGACTGCGAGTAGCGGCCATCGGGTGAAGATTGCGAACGAGGTCGTCGACCTGGTGCATCAAGCCACCGACATCGAGTTCTGCTCGTTCGTTTACGAAACGATCAAATCGCGGCCGCGGTCGAAACGCTTGGCGATTCTCGAGGCAATCGCTGCCTAACACTAAACGGCTTTACGGCGTTGAAATCTGTTTACCGCCTTCGCTAACCAGTTCCCCAGTGCACAACGGCGTAACGCCGAAAGGCCGTGCATTTAGCCCGCAAGGGCTTGCTTGATAACTTCGACCCGGTACTCCTCGGTTGTGGCTTTGCCGCCGAGGTCGATGGTGATGATCTCTCCTTCTCCGCAAACTTTAAGAACCGCGTTCTGAATCCGATCCGCGATTTCGTTATGGCCAAGGTGGCGGAGCATCATGAGCGAACTCAGTAACAACGCGGTTGGGTTCGCGACGCCCTTCCCCGCGATATCCGGTGCCGAGCCGTGTACGGCCTCGAAGACCGCGCAGTGCTTGCCGATGTTAGCCCCTGGAGCTAACCCCAGTCCGCCAACTAAGCCCGCGCAGAGGTCGCTTACGATGTCCCCGTAGAGGTTCTCGGTGACGAAAACATCGAATTGCTCAGGGCGCGTGACGAGTTGCATGCAGCAGTTGTCGACGATAATGTCGTCGGCCTTTACCTCGGGGTAGTACTCGGCGACCTTTCTGAATTCTTCGAGAAACATCCCATCAGTCAACTTCATGATGTTCGCCTTATGGACGGCGGTGACACGCTTCCGACCTTGCTTACGGGCCATGTCGAAGGCGTATTCGCATAGCCTGCGGGAGCCGGGCCGGGTGATCACCTTGACCGCCTGGGCCATGTCGGGATGCGGTTGGAACTCAATACCTGCGTACAGGTCCTCGGTGTTTTCCCGAACGATGATGATGTCGATGTGTTTGTCATCGAACGGGCCCTTCAGACCGGGCAAAGTGTGGGCGGGTCGGACGTTCGCATAGAGATCGAGGGCTTTTCGGAGCTGCACGTTAGCGCTTGCGTGGCCGCCGCCGATCGGCGTCGTGGTTGGTCCCTTTAAGGCAACTCCGATGTCTCGGATCGCTTCGATGGTCTCGGGTGGCATCGCGGGCTTGCCCTTCTCCACGGCGTCGAGCCCGCCCTCCAGAAACACCCACTCGGGCTTAAAGCCCAGGGCCTCGAGAATGCTGATCGTCGCTTCGGTGATCTCGGGCCCGATGCCGTCTCCGGGTATGACCCCGATTCGCTGAGTGCTCATCTCTTATGATCTTGGCGGATTCTAAGCTTGTCCTTGCCCAATGGCCCAAAATTTCTCGTAACCAGCGGAGTAGGAAGGCGTAAGATTAACGTCAAAGGAATTTAGACATGAAAACTTGGTTACGTGCTTTTACGGCGGTTGGTTTATCATCGATGCTCGTTGGCGCGGCCTTCGCGGATCCTCCCCAGCACCATCATGGTGGCGGGGACGGCGGAGGAGGCGGCAATAGCGGCGGCTCCCATAGCAGCGGTTCGGGCGGATCCAGTGGATCGGGCTCGGGCGGCGGGTCTCACAGTTCGGGCGGTTCCGGTCAATCCGGCGGCTCTGGCGGAGGCTCCCACAGCTCCGGTGGCGGCTCCTATAGTGGAGGTTCTGGCGGTTCCGGCGGCACCGCTCACGGCTCCGGTGGATCAGGTTCTCCCACCCAGTCCGGCGGCTCCGGAAGCGGCTCGAACGACGGCATCAGACACCACGGCCCGGGCGGCGGCTCGACCGGGGGCTCCGGCTCATCGCAAGGCTCCGGCGGCGGTACCCATAGCGGCGGCGGAAGTTATTCCGGCGGCGGGACCGGCAGCCACGGCGGCGGCGGATCTTGGAACGGTACATCCGGAGGCGGAACCCACGATTCCGGCGGCTCGGGAAACGGCGGTTCTTGGAACGGCGGTAACTCTGGAAACTCCGGCGGCCACAGCGCACCAGGTTCATGGAACGGCCAAGGCAATCGGGGTGGCAACAGCCACAGCGGCGGCGGCCACTACGGTGGAAATAACAATCTGAACGGCGGAAACGGGGGCGGCGGATTCCGGTCCGGCGGAGCCTGGATTCAGCCGGGACGCGGCACGATCCAGAATCAGGTTTGGCGCTCGGATCACCTTCGGTTCGTCCACAACAACGAATGGAGAAGCGGCTACTGGGGCTATAACCGTGGCTGGAGGGACGATAACTTCTTCTTCGGCTTCTACTCCTTCGACCCGTTTGGGTCGCGATGCGTGGTTTCGCCGTGGTATTGCTACCCGAACTTGCCGGGTTACCTGAGCTATGATCGCGTGTTGTTCTTCGGCTGCGAGCCGATCGTCTTCATCGGCGATTCGTATAACTGGCGGCCCGTGAACTACGACAATTACTACGGAAACGACTCTCGGTACAACGATGTCGACTACGCGGTTGGCGATCTTTCGACGCTCTTCCAGCGCGCCGACCGATCGGCTCTCAACCGCCTCGTGCCTCGGCGCGAGAACGTGAACATCTTCGTAGATGGGCAGTACTCCTACAGCATTAGCCCGAACGACTTCTACGACATGATGGTCGACAACGCCGAGAACACCCGCACGATCAGTTACACGATCGAGCGAGTCTGGCGGAACCGCGACGGCGCTCGAGTCCTCGCTCGCCACGAGTTTGAGGATCCCCGAGGCGGCACCTGCACCGTTTGGCAGTCGTACGTTCTCGAATACGAGCGCGGCGACCTCGTCATCCGGGAATTCGGAACGAGCAACAACCGACCGAACTAATCGCTTCGGTCGTTGGATGGGGAGGTGACGCGAAAGCGTCGCCTCCTTTTTTCGGCCCCGGGACCAAGTGCTCTGGCTCGACTTGCCTCAAAAAACCATTTGCTCTTTATCAACTCCGGGTTCAGACAACCTGTCAGGACTCAGCTCGCGGAGATCTAAGCTTGTCTCCCCATCGAG
>JBBSFL010000143.1:0-8038 GCA_038238735.1 Fimbriimonadales bacterium
CATCGCGCACATCGATCATGGCAAGAGCACGCTCGCCGATCGGTTGATCGAGCGCTGTGGTGCCATTCGCGGGACCGCTCAAGAGCAAATGCTCGACTCGATGGACATAGAGCGCGAGCGGGGCATTACGATCAAAATGGCGGCGGTACGCCTGACCTACACGGCAAAAGACGGCCAGACCTATCAGCTTAATCTGATCGATACCCCGGGCCACGTGGACTTTACTTACGAAGTAAGCAGGGCCCTCGCGGCTTGTGAGGGCGCTTTGTTAGTTGTCGATGCTAGTCAGGGCGTCGAAGCGCAGACGATCGCCAACGCAAACCTGGCGATGAACCAGAACTTGGAGATCGTCCCGGTCATCAATAAGATCGACCTCCCACACGCCGATATCGAAAGGGCGCGCGAAGAGATCGAGAGTGCGGTCGCTCTCGACGCGACAGACGCGATTCCCTGCTCGGCCAAGGCCGGCATCGGAATCGACGAAATCTTGGAAGCGATCGTCGAGCGCATTCCCGCCCCTGCGGGCGACCCGAACGCCCCGCTCCGAGCGCTGATTTACGACTCCCACTTCGACGTCTATCAGGGTGCAGTTGCCTATCTCAGGGTCAAAGATGGGCAGGTCAAAAAGGGCGACCGGATCCAGATGATGTCGACGGGCTCCAAGTTCGATATCGACTCCACCGGCCACTTCAGTCCCGCCCTAACCGTCGATTTTGGGTTGGACACCGGCGAGGTCGGATTCATCACGGCAGCAATGAAGTCCATCGGCGATGCCCAGGTCGGCGACACCGTTACCGAAGCCAACCACCAAGCGACCGAGGCGCTCCCGGGATATCGCAAGGCGCTCAGCATGGTCTACTGCGGCTTGTACCCGAGCGACGGCGACCAATATGAAGACCTGCGGGACGCGATCGACAAGCTGAAACTGAACGACGCTTCCCTCGATTTCGCGCCGGATACCTCCGCGGCTTTGGGCTTCGGGTTCCGTTGTGGGTTCCTCGGCCTGCTCCACATGGAGATTGCCCGAGAGCGGCTCGAGCGTGAATTCGGCCTCGATCTGATCCTTACGGCACCATCCGTGGACTATCTGGTGACGCACAGGAACGGCACGAAGGAGCATATCTCGAACCCGGCGGATTTTCCCGACGCGAACGATATCCAGCTCATCGAGGAACCCGTCGTCAACGCCACGATCATGGTGCCAAATGAGTACGTCGGCGCGGTGATGACGCTCTGCCAGGAGCGCCGGGGAATCTACCGCCGCACGGAGTACCCGACCCCGCAGCGCGTCATTCTCTACTACACCCTGCCCCTCGGCGAGATTCTTCTCGACTTCTTCGACAAGCTGAAATCGAACACCCGGGGCTATGCGAGCTTCGATTACGATCTCGCGGACTACGTGACGGCCACGCTGGTGAAGGTCGACATTCTATTAAACGGCGATCCGGTCGATGCTTTGAGCTTTATCGTCCACAAAGAATTCTCCTACAACCGGGGTAAGGCGATGGTCGAGCAGCTTCGAAAAGTGGTTCCTCGGCAGCAGTACGAGGTTCGAGTCCAGGCCGCCGTCGGCACAAAGGTGATCGCCGCCGACACGATCAAGCCCTTCCGCAAGAACGTCATCGCGAAGTGCTACGGCGGCGACATCACTCGAAAACGAAAGCTCCTCGAAAAGCAGAAGGAAGGCAAAAAGCGCATGAAGCAGATCGGCTCGATCGAGCTTCCGCAAGAAGCCTTCCTGAGTGTCTTGAAGGTCGCCGATTAAGGGCGTTCAGTTTTTTGGCGATCGGTTTGCAAGTCGTTGCAGGGCCCGATGCTAGGCCATTCGCCGGGCAAATTCACAAAATCACAAAATCACACAGTACTTACCCGCTTTGCCAATTTGGCACGGCGTGAAACGAAGCTTCGCAATGCGATTTTCCCAAATTACGCCTCCAAACAAGCTTCATTTCTGCTCCCGTTTGGGAAAACGGTGGTCAGGCGCAGCGCTTTGCAATCGCCCTTCACCCGTATGTGCTCGGCAACAGATTTTTGTCAACCGTTTCCTTGCATTTCTCGTTTCAACGCGCTGCGCGCGGTTAACGTCCTTCTTCCCCATTCCAAAGTCTCCTTCAAACGCTCGCCCTCGCTCCTCAAGGATAACGCGATAGAGGGGAAATGAGGTCCTCGGAGGTCCGGAAGGTTAAGAGCTTGCCCGCGTGTCGCTTGGCGGCGGGTAGACCTGGCTCTGACGGAGTTTCGCCCTCCAGACGCCGGAATAACGTCTCGTCACCCCTTCGGCTGGGGCAGGTTTTGTTTCTAACGGAGCCTCGCTCGATAGATCTTAGGTTTCGAACCGGCAACTGTGTTCTGAGTCGCCACCTTTCGCACGTGGAACTTGCCCGCCCCGCTTCGCACCTTGCAAGCCTTTTCCGCAACGTTATCTTGCTATGCTGAATAGGCGATGCGCCTTTGGGGTGGGACTCACGGCAGACTGACGGCAACGGCGCTGGCCGCCCTGGCCGCGCTTCCCTGCATTAGCCTTGCCTCCCCGATTATTGAGAAGGGCAAGCGCCAACTCGTTATTTGGGGCGTCACTCTCGGCCCGGACACGAAGGGATTGGAAGCCGTCGTCCACGCATTCGAAGCCGCGAACCCCGACGTCCACGTCCGCGTCCTGAGCATGGGCGCGGGCGGGATGAACCCGCAGAAGCAGATGACGGCGATCGTTGGCGGCTCGCCGCCGGACATAATTCAGCAGGACCGCTTCAGCATGGCGGACTGGGCGAGCAGGGGTGCGTTTCTTCCCCTCGACGACCTGATTGCGCGCGACCGGAACACCGATTCCGACTGTCCGACACCGGAGAAGTTCTATCCCGCCGCGTGGGCGGAGGCGGTGTACGAGGGCAAGGTGTACGGCATCCCGGATGGGGCCGACAACCGGGCGCTCTATTGGAATCGCGAGATCTTTCGCGCGAAAGCGGCCGAGTTGCGTGCCGCGGGCCTTAACCCCGACCGGCCGCCCCGCACTTGGAGCGAAGTCAAGGCCTACAACAAGGTTCTTACGGAGTTTAAGCCAGACGGAACGCTGATGCAGGCCGGATTCATGCCCAACTTCGGCAACTCGTGGTTCTACATGTTCGCGTTCCAGAACAACGCGAAGTTCATGTCCGACGACGGAAAACACTGCACCCTCGACTCGCCGCCTGCCGAGGAAGCCCTGCAGTTCATGCTCGACTGCTACGAGCAGCTTGGCGGCTACGAAAACGCGCGGGCGTTCGAGGCCGGCTTCGGCGTGCGGCAACTCGACGGGTTCTACGGGGGACGGGTCGCAATGAAGATCGACGGCGATTGGTCGCTGAACAATCTGGCTCGATACGCCCCGACGATGGACGTGGCCGTCGCTCCGCCACCGGTTCCCGACGACCGCTTTTATCACCGGGGCCTCTTCACCAATGAGAAAGACACCTTCATCACGTGGATGGGCGGGTTCTGCCAGGTCATCCCCCGCGGTGCCAGGAACGTCGAGGACGCTTGGCGATACATCAAATTCGCCCTCAGCCTAAAAGGAAAGACCATCAAGCTCGACGCGGATCGTCGGTGGCAGATCAGCCGCGGCCACCCGTACATTTCGGGACAGATGGCGAACCTTGAGGCGAACCGGATGATCCTCAATCGCTACGCCCCGGCAGACGAGAAATTCCGTAAGAGCCTGGAAGTCCACGTCTCCCTGATGCAGGTGTCGCGAGTGCGTCCACCGACATTCGTGGGACAGCTCTTGTGGGATCAGCACGTCGAGGCGATGGACAAAACCCTCCGTCGGCAAATGTCCGCGAAAGCTGCTCTGCAAGCCGGGCAGGCGGTAGTTCAGAGAGAGCTCGACGCCTTCTACTCGCAAGATAAGTACCCCCAAATCGACCTCCGCGTGCCGATTGCAATCTTCGCCCTACTCGGCTTGGCGGGCGCCGGAGTTTTGAATCTTCTATACCGTCGGCACAAGCTCGGCCGGCTTTCGCGGCACGAGGCGCGGTGGGGCTACGCCTTGGTTTCGCCATGGGTTTTCGGCTTCGCAGTGCTCACGCTCGGGCCGATGCTCATGTCGCTCTTCTTCAGCTTCACCCGATACAACGTGCTGAGTCCGCCCCGCTGGGTCGGTGTCCAGAACTACGCGGAGATGGTGGGCGCGGACCGGGCGACCTTTCTGAAGGCGTTCTCCAATGCTTTGTACTTCGCGGGAATCGGGGTACCGCTCTCCCTGATAACCGGCCTCGGTATTGCGCTGCTGCTCAACACCGGTGTAAGAGGGATGCGCTTCTATCGCACTTTCTTTTACATGCCATCGATCGTGCCTGCGACCGCGAGCGCGGTACTTTGGGCGTGGCTACTGGCTCCCGACGCAAGCAAGGGCCTGCTCAATGCGGCGTGGTCGCACACCATCCAACCGTGGCTCGGCGCGAGCGCGCCGGGATGGGTCACATCCGAGGCATGGGCGAAGGACTCGCTGATCATGATGGGCGTCTGGGGAGCGGGAAGCGGCATGCTCCTGTGGCTTGCCGGGCTCAAGGGCGTGCCGACCCAGCTCTACGAAGCGTCGGCCATCGACGGAGCAACTCCGAAGCAGCAGTTTTGGCGCATCACGATGCCCCAACTGAGCCCCGTCATATTTTTTAATCTCGTCGTTGGCCTCGTTGGCGCGATGCAAGAGTTCGACCGGGTCTACGTCATGAAGCCGGACGAGGGCACGGTCGGACCAGGCGATTCGCTCTTGATGCCTGTCTACCACCTGTTCAATAACGGCTTCGCTTTCTTCCGGATGGGCTATGCGAGCGCCATTGCCTGGATCATTTTCTTCGTGATCCTCGCCCTCACCGTCTTCCAATTCTGGATTGCGCCTAGGTGGGTGCATTACGAGGTGGAGCGGTGAACTCAGCGGGGGCTTATGCGATTGGGACGCTGCTCGTCTGGCTGGGCGCCGTTCTTGTCGCGCGTGGCATTTATCAAATTCTCCAACGGAAAATGGCCCTCGTTGGTCTGATTGCAGGAGGCGTCGCGCTCGTGGCGGGATCGATGCTGCTGCCAAAGGGCAAGACACAGATTCCCCTTCTATGGCCGGTCATGCCCTTCGTGCTCTGGGCGGGCCTCGGCTGCATCCTTTATGGCATGGGCCAGTTGCTCGCGGCCGCGCTCGATCCGAACGGTAGAGTCCGAGGCGAGCGTTACCGCTCGGGCACCCTCGCTTTCGGGGGAGCCGTTCTCTTAGGCCTCCTCTTCCGAGCCACGCCGGACGCCACGGTGGCTTTGCTCGAGGGTGGCATTCCTCTCTCGCTCAGCGGTCTCGTTGGCCTGGGGGCGCTCGCAATGGCCGCAATCTTGGCGATGGTTTGGGCGCAGGCCTCGCTCGAACGCCATCGCATCCTCAAGCGGGTGGCAACCCACGTGACCCTGCTCGCCGGATCTGTCGTTTTCGGAATACCCTTTCTTTGGCTCCTGCTGACGTCCTTCAAGCAAGAGCGGGACATGGCCTCGCCCGACGGAATTGTCTTGGTTCCCCATGTCGACGTCACGGTCCCGTTTCGCAACCCAAAGCAACCGCTCTACGAGACGCTCCACGACGGCGAAACCGTTGAGGTGAACGTTCTGGAGACCTCGGGGGACCGGGTAACGGTGGATATCCAAAAGCCGATGGGACTTCGCGGGCAGACGTTCGAGGCCGACAAGTCGGGGCTTAAGGAGATTCCCACCCAGGCCGCAGTTGTCACCGCTGTGATGGAGGGTAAGCCCATTCGGGGCATCGTCGTGGAGGACATGGAGGACGGGCACCGGCTCGTCCAGGCGACATCCCCGCCGGAACTAAAGGGAAAAGAGGCTGTCTTCTCGCCTTCGGACGTCCAGCCGGTGACGCGCATTGGCCTGCGCTGGGCGAACTACACGGAGGCTCTCGACTTTCTGCCGCCGGAAGCAGATCGCGGCCTCGTTTATCTGCGCAACACCCTGGTGATCGTGGTTCTGAATGTGATCGGCACGATCCTTGCTTCCGCGATCGTCGCCTACGCCTTCGCCCGACTAAGATTTCCCGGCAAGAACGGCCTGTTCGCCGTCCTCCTCGCCACTATGATGCTCCCCGGCGCAGTGACCCTGCTCCCCCAATTCCTCATCTTCCGCGGACTTGGTTGGACTGATTCGCTGCTTCCCCTCTGGGTCCCGGCCTTCTTCGGTTCGGCATTCAATATCTTCCTGTTGCGCCAGTTCTTCCTGAACGTCCCGATGGAGCTAGAGGACGCGGCGAAGATCGACGGCTGCGGCTACCTAAAGTCGTTCTGGGCCGTGATGCTTCCCCAAGTCAAGCCCGCTCTCGCGGTCATCGCCATTTGGACTTTCCTCGGCTCCTGGAATAGCTTCATGGCTCCGCTAATCTACGTCAACTCGCCGGAGCACATGCCGATCTCTTATGCGGTGCAAATGTACAGCAGCGACCGGTCGGGCGAACCGGGGCTGCTCATGGCGTTCGTCACCATGTCGATCTTGCCCGTCCTTCTGCTCTTCTTCTTCGCCCAACGCTACTTCGTCGAGGGCGTGACCCTGAGCGGGATTGGAGGAAGATGATCGAGATCGGGTTGTAGCGTGATGGAATTGATTGGCCTGAAGGGATTGGGCAAGTCGAATCACTTCCATCAACTCCATCACCAAATCAATTCCATCAAAATTTCCTAGAGCTTCAGCCATCGGCGCATTGCCTTAAGCTTCTTAGGACCGATGCCCTTCACCGCCAAAACTTCGTCCACCGAGCTGAACCCACCATGTTCGTGGCGGTAGTCGATGATTTTCTGCGCGGTACTGGGACCCACACCTGGCAAAGACTCAAGCTGGCCCGCACTCCCCGTATTCAGCGAGACCGGACCGGACGGATGCTTTCCGCCTCCGCGACTGCCCTTCGACCCCGGTTCGCTGGGATGCGAGGAGTACGGGGAGACCGCCGCCGGACCGCCTCGGTAGGCCTCAGCAATCTTGTCTCCCTCCAAAGGCGCGGACTTGTGGGGCACAAAGACCTGAGTTCCATCTGAGAGCTTCGCGGCTAAATTGAGGGGTTCGGTATCCGCGTCCGCCGCCTTCCCGCCCGCGCTGGCGATTGCGTCGGCAACGCGGGAATCCGGCGGCAGTGTCTGCATGCCTGGTTTAACGACGGCACCCTCGACATCGACTTTCAATTCCGTTGGCGCTGTCGACGGCATCGCCAAGGGCAAAGGACTCGCGGATGGGCTCGTTGACGGCAAACCCTGAATCTGAACGGTCGGTTTCTGCCGTACGTACCGTGACCCCGCGTAGAACACCGCGCCCACGCCAACCACGACGAGAGCTGGAACGACCCACCGATCCCGAAATCCAGAGCCCAACATGAACTTTCTAGTATCGGCGCAAGCTCTGAGCCTCGTCAAGGGAGCGTGAAGAAGAAAGTGGCCCCACCGTCAGGCGTGCCACCGGCCCAAACCTGGCCCCCGTGCCGTTCGATGATACGCTTCACGTTCGCCAAACCGATCCCTGTGCCGGGATACTCCGTGTCGCGGTGAAGCCGCTCAAAGGCGGCGAAGATCTTGTGTACGTACTTCTGGTCAAACCCAATGCCGTTGTCGCGCACGAAGAAAGCCGGCCCCTGATCCGTCTTTACGTTACCGATAGCGATCCGCAGAGGCCGTTCGGGTGACCGATATTTGAGAGCGTTTTCGACGATGTTTTGGACGACCATCTCGAGCATGTCAGCGTCGCCCCGAGCCAGCAGTTCCTCGGGAGCCTCGAGTTGAACGTCGGGATGGTCGGAAAGCTGCCGCCGAACGACCGCCGCGAGGTCGACCTTGTCTCGCGCCATCGGCTTTCTGGCGAGGCGGGCGTAAGTGAGTAAATCGTCGATGAGCTTTGAAAGTTTGTTGCCTGCGGAAATTTGTCTCCGAAGAAGGCTTTCTGACTCGGCATTCAGACCCTCACCGTGATCCTCGAGAAGCATCTTGCTGGACCCCACGATCCAGCGGAGCGGCGCGCGCATGTCGTGAGACACGGAGTAGGTGAA
>JBBSFL010000144.1:0-7945 GCA_038238735.1 Fimbriimonadales bacterium
AATACCTGTTGCGCTCCGTGGAGACGGAAGCGCGTGTCTTGACCGATGCCGAGCCTTTCGCTTGGACTGCCTAGGGGCTTGGTAGTTTATGGTCCAAGAGGTAAAACAGGCTTCTATGCCGAAGCCGGTGGTCATCGTAGGAGCGGGGTTGGCGGGGCTGGCTTGCGCCCGAGAACTTCAGAGAGCGGGCGTTTATTACTTGCTCCTCGATGCGAGCGATCGGCCTGGGGGCCGGGTCAAGACCGATGTCGTGGACGGCTTCAAGTTGGATCGCGGCTTCCAAGTTATGTTCTCCGCATATCCCAATGCCGACGAAGTCGTGGATTTCGACGAGTTGGAGCTTGGCAATTTCGGCAAGGGACTCGGGGTCTACGATGGCGGCAGGACCATCTACTTGGACGCGAAATCATCGTTCTTCGACAAGCTGAAACTCCTCAAGACTAACCTCCTAACGGCCAAGGATTTGAAGCTGGCCGCGCATTGGCAGGACTCGGCGAATTCGATGTCCCTAGCCGAGATCAGCCGCCTTAACGATCAGACCGCGCTGGACGCGCTGACCGAATTTGGGTTTAGCGACGAGTTCATCCGGAAAATTGCGAAGCCGCTTTACGGCGGGATTTTCATGGATCACGACCTAGGCACGAGCAAGCGCCAATTGATGTTCGTGACCAAGATGATGGCGATCGGCGATACCGGCCTGCCGAAGGACGGGATGGAGGCGATTCCGCGCCAGATGGCGCACGAGCTGCACCGCTATCTGTTCCGGATGAACAGTCGAGTTTCCGAGATTTTGATGACCGGCGGGGTACCCACGGGCGTTCGGCTCGATACGAGCGAGACGATCGACGCGGCGGCGGTGGTGGTGGCGACCGAGGCGGATGAGGCGGCGAGGCTAACCGGCTTGCCTACCGTCGAGGGCTATAACTCCGCGACTACTCTGTACTTCGAGACTCCAATCGCCTGCGCTCCTTCCGCGTCGCTGGTTTTGAACGGGACGGGATCAGGCTTGGTCAATCACGTCGCGCCCCTTACTCAGGCGCAACCTGCATACGCGCCGGCTGGCCGGCACCTGGCTTCAGCCACACTTATCGGCCTCCCAACGGACGACGATGAGGTTCTCGCAGCTCGGGTGAAGAACGAGCTGGCAAGCTGGTTCCCCGAGGGCAATTTGACGCTCTGGCGGCATATCCGGACTTATCGGATCAAGTATCACCAGATGGCTCAAACGCCTGGCGTGCTTGCCCGTCTGCCCCAGAACACAACGGAGACTCCCGGCCTGTACTTCGCGGGAGAGTTTACGGAGAACAGCAGCATCGACGGGGCGATCCGCAGCGGTGTCTCGTGCGGCGAAGCCGTCCTCACCGGGCTTACGACTGAGGCCGTTGCGTGAGAGTCGGCGTGGTCGGCGCCGGGATATCCGGCCTGGCGGCCGCCAGATTTCTGACTCAGGGTGGGCATCAAGTCGTCGTTTTTGAAAAGTCGCGCGGGCTCGGAGGTCGCATCGCGACCCGTCGCATCGGAGATTTCACCTTTGATACAGGCGCGACGAGCATCGCCCCGCGCGGCATGTCGATTGAGAAGGTCATGCTGGAGGAGCTGAGCACCGCGGACCTGGTGCCGGTGACCAAGCCTATCTATCTTCACTCCAGCCTTCGAGTGATGGCGGGCGATGGAAGCAAGAACGCGGTGCCGCGCTACACCTATCGCGGCGGGAATACCAAGCTCCCGAAGCTTATGGCCGCGACACTCAATGTGCGGCTGGAGACTCCGGTCGAGGAGCTATGTCGGGACGGCAAGGGCTACCGGATTCGAGACGAGGTTTTCGACGCCCTCGTGTTGACTCCGCCGATTCCCCAAACTTCCGCTCTGCTTTGGTCCCTAGAGGAAAGCCGCGCGGTGGCGAACGCCCGATATCGCTCGTGCTTGAGCGTGCTTCTTGGCTTCGAGCGCGAACTGCCGGCGCTTCCCTACCATGCGCTGCTCGACCCCGAGCAGCGCCATCCACTGACTTGGCTGTCCATCGAATCGCAGAAGTGTCCGGACCGGGCTCCGGCCGGTGGCACGGCGCTTGTGGCACAGATGAGCCCGCCGTACTCATTCAACTTCTACCGACAGGACAACGACGAGATCGTTCGCGACGTGCTGGTGTATCTGGGGCGCCTTTTCGGTGAGGACCGTCTCGGAAAACCCGTCGTTCAAGATGTGAAGCGCTGGAAGTACTCGCAGCCCGACAGCGTGGCGATGTTCGACGCCGTCAACGAGCCGGGCACGCGCATGGTGATCGCGGGGGACGGTCTGACGGGCGGCCGTGTAGAGAATGCGTTTGAATCGGGCGTCAAGGCAGCGCGTCTGCTTATCGAGGGGGCATAGGTTTGGTTGGTACTGGGCGTTGGGCATTGTGGATTAGGACTCGGCGTCCATTGTTGGCCATCTCGTTTATCGCCTCGGTCGCAAATTCTTCTGCTGAAGTCGTTTTGAGCGTGACCGAGAAGGGGCTGCCCAATGGCACCGTCCGGTGGTCCGTTCGAGCTTCAGGACGGGAGATCGTGCGACGATTGGTGATTTCGCCCCCCGGAAGCGGGCCGCGCAAGGAGTTGGAGTGGCATTGGAACTTGAAGTGCGATCCAACCTGGATCTCCTTTTCGATGCCGAGCACCTCGATCATCGACGGCCGGGCGAGCCATGGCTGGACGACGATCACCACGCGCTTCCCTGCCAACAAGCCGCCCGAAACTATGATTCGAGTGCCGGGGAAGATTATCCATTCCCCCACTGCCGCCGCGGAGGGCGTGACTGTCGACCTCAGCGCCATGTGGTTCGTAAAGGAGCAGCCAAAGCCGGGCGCGTCAGCCTCGTTCTACGCCTTCGATATTTTGAATTTGAAGTGGCAGCAGGTCGACCGGGTCTATGTGGGTCGGCAGGGCGTGAAGGGGTTGGTGGGCGAGGTCAACGTAGTCCGCGAAACGCGAGATGGCGTGGACTGGACATTCTATCTTGACGACCACGGTGAACCCTACTTGATCGAGTCCGGCGACACGAGGATGGTTCGGCAGTGAAGTTCATGGCTTGTCTTGCCTTCGCCGCAGTGGTCGCCCTTTCGGGCGCGCGGGCGAAGCTGGTTTTGAAGTCGAACGGTAAGGACATCGGTTTGGTGGAGACGAGTCAGCGGCTTACCGCGGATGGCGGGCGGATCGTCGAGCTTCGTTTGACCCTGGCCGGGGAGAAGCGGTCGGTCACCGTGCATACGACCAGCACATTCAATGTTAAGGGCGAGCCGGTTCGGAAGGTGCAGGAAACGCTGAATTCCAATCACGACCAGCGCGTCGTGATCGCCACCTTCGACGCGGCGGGCGCGAACGTGGTGATCAATGACGGTTCGGCGCGCAAGACGCGCCAGGTGCCAGTGGAGGCGGCCGCTCCAAGGGCGGAGGCAGCGGGCTTCTGGTTTCTCCGCGACCATCCCGCCGTCGGAACGAAGGTGCGGCAATATGCGTTCAACCTCGATTCTCTCGCCTGGGACTTTACCGAGACCTCTTACACCGGAGACGCACCAGTAACGGTTGGAGGCAAGAAGACGATCGCCCACGTGGTTAAAATCGTGGTCGGGGAACGCATCACGACCAGCTACCTCGACGACAAAGGGGAACCCCTTCGCGTGGAGACGGGCAACATTGTGATGGAGCGGAAGGAGTAGCCATGGACAAGATGCGAATTGGAGTTGTGGGGGCGGCGGGGCGAATGGGGCAGGAAGTCCTGCGGGCGCTCGCCAATGACGACCGCTTTGAAACCGTTTTAGCGATCGACCACAACAGCGTCGGCGACAGCATTCGACAGTTCACGGGTGGCAAAGGGCCGGATATTGCCATCGAGGCGAAGCTCGGCTCCGCCCTCGATCGCGTTCCTTGCGATGCGATCGTGGACTTTACGATCCACACGTCCGCCGCCCAGCACGCGATTTCGGCGATCAAACGCAAGGTGCCGGCCGTGATCGGGACGACAGGTATGAGCGATCCGCAGCAGCGCGAGATCGCCCAGTGGTGCAAGGAGAACGCGACGCCCGCGATCTATGCGCCGAACTTCGCCGTCGGCGCCGTGCTGATGATGCGGTTTTCGCAGCTCGCAGCGAAGTATATGGCTGACGTCGAGATCATCGAGCTGCATCATGACCGCAAGGCCGACGCGCCGAGCGGGACGGCGATGTTGACCGCCGAGTTGATCTCCGATGCCCGAACCCAGCCGCCGCAGCGCAAGGTCAGCAACCCGGTCGTGAAGATCGAGGGAGTTCGGGGCGGGAAGTACAAGGATGTGCCCGTTCACTCGGTGCGCCTGCCGGGCTTCGTCGCGCATCAGCGGGTGATTTTCGGCGGGATGGGCGAGACCCTCACGATTCAGCACGACTCTATGGACCGAACTTCATTCATGGTGGGCGTGAAGCTGTGCCTGAGCGAGGTTCGAAATCTGAGCGGATTCGTGGTAGGGATGGACAAAATCCTGTTTCGGTAGCAGAATGGTCGGGGCACGAACCGCTGTGCCGCGTCAAAAAACCATGCGAATTGCCGAGCTGACCCTTCCCTGCGTCGATCCTGCGAGGACGGCCGACTTCTACGCTTCCCTGCCCAATGCGGTTCGGACGGAGCGGGGTGTCCGCTTCGGCGACGTCGAGATCGTGTTCGACAAATCGCACCGGCTGAGCGTCGCCTTCGCCGGGACGGAAGCCGCTGAAGAAGCGATCGATCCGGATGGCCGGGTGGTGCGGATCGTGGTGGCCGACGGGCAGTTTTCCCACGGCGTCGTGTTTAATCCCGAGGATAATCCTGAAGACGCCGGCTTGGGCTAAGTGGTTTCTGCAACCTTCCAGCTGAGAGCAACGTTCAAAAATACGTCCTTATGGATTCCGAGTTGGCCGCCGAACCGTTTTCGCTTCACTTCGCCACTGTCGCCTCCTACGCTCAAAACTTGGGCCTGGAGGTGAGGCATGAGTTTATCGGCAAGGGAACGACGGGGAATTTCGATGGGCGGACGATCATCGTCGACACCGACCAGAGCGAGGAGCAGGCGTTCTATGAACTGCTTCACTTGATCGGCCACACCTATCAGTGGAACACCGACGCGGAGCCGCGTGCGCTCGGCTTGGAGACAAAGCCGGGCAAGACCGAAGCCGAGCTAGAGCGCATCTTCCATTACGAGCGCGCTGCTTCAGAGATCGGGATTTTCGTGCTTCACCAGGTGAGCCTCACGCACCTCGACCAGTGGATATCCGACTGGTTCTCCGCCGACTGGAAGTGGCTGCACCCCTACTACACGACCGGTGAGCAACTTGCCTACGACTCGACCTTCGTGGCGGGGCAAGCGATGCTCACGCCGCTCGCTATCGGTCCGTTCGATCCCACCACGTATGTCATGCGGCAAGCGTTCGACTGACGCGCCACAATGAAGCATGCCCGCATCGGTGCGTCTTCTCGATAGTCACACCGTCAACCAGATCGCAGCCGGCGAGGTCGTGGAGCGCCCCGCCTCGGTCCTGAAAGAGCTTGTCGAGAACGCGCTGGACGCTGGCGCTCGCAAGATTCAGATCGAGCTTCGGGACTCGGGGAAAACCCTTATCCGGGTGAGCGACGACGGGGCGGGGATGTCCGCCGAGGACGCGTTCTCTTGTCTGCAGCGGCACGCGACGAGCAAGATCACGTCCGTCGAGGATCTGCTCGCTGTTCGCACTTTGGGCTTCCGCGGAGAAGCGCTGCCTTCTATCGCATCCGTCTCGCGGATGCAGGTTTCGAGCGCGACGGAGGACGGCCTTCGTACGGTCATCCAGATCGAGGGCGGAGAAGTTCGCCCAGTCGCCGGATCAGCGGGGCCGCGAGGAACCGAGGTAACCGTCGAAGATCTGTTCTACAACACACCGGCGCGGCTGAAGTTTCTCAAGTCAGACACAACTGAGCTGGGACAATCGATCGAGGTTGTCTCCCGCTACGCCATCGCCTATCCCCACGTCTGTTTCGTCTTCACCCACAACGGCCAGGAGGCGATCCACACGAGCGGGAACGGCGAGATGCTGGACGCGGTCGGCGACGTCTGGGGCAGGGAGGCGGCGCGGGCGTTAGCGGAGGTGCGGACCGAGCTTGGCGGACTTCGGGTGCAGGGATTCGTGAGTCCACCCCACTTCACGAAGCCCACCCGGGCCTACCAGTACGTGTTCGTCAACGGCCGACCGGTGCGGACCCGAACTTTGACGGCGGCTTTGGATCAGGCCTATCGCGATCTAACACCCGAACGGCGGTATCCCTTACTCGCTTTGATCATCGACATCGATCCTGCGCTGGTCGATGTAAACGTGTCCCCGACCAAAAGCGAAGTCAAGTTTCAGCGCGAGGGGCAGGCGTTCGAGGCGTTGCGCATGGCGATCAAAAGCGCCCTTATGGAGCACGGCATGATGCCGTCCGTTCTGTCGAGTGGTGTCGCCGCCGCGAACGTGGCTTTGTCGGAGGTTGGAAGCGGAAGGTCGGAGGCGGGGCTAGGTTTCGATTTCGCTATGCGAGCCCAAGCTCCTCTCACGGACTACCGCCTGGGCTCCAACTTCGAACGAGACGACCCGCAACCAACAACTTACGACCCCCAACCCATAGCCCACAACCCACTGCCCACTGCCCAACCTCCCGCCTCGAGATATCCGTTCGGTGATCTTATGGAGGGGCTTCGGGTGATCGGCCAGGCGATGGACACGTTCATCATCGCGGAAACCGCGCGCGGCATCGTCATCATCGACCAGCACGTCGCCCACGAGCGGATCCTTTACGAATATCTATGCGGCCTGAAGGGCTCGACCGCGATTGAAAAGCAAGCTCTGCTCGTGCCGCAAACGCTGCATCTGGATAAGCGAGCGGCGGTGCTTCTGCGAGATCGGATCGCCGAGGTGGAAGCGGTCGGGTTCGACCTCGAACCGTTTGGCGGCGAGAGTTATGTCGTCCGGGCGGTGCCCGCCGCGATCCGCCAGAGAGACCCGTTGAAGGTTCTGCAGAATCTGATCGACGAGCTCGTCGAGTCCAGCGTCACCCGACGATTGGTCCCGACGCGGGAGCAGATTTGGATTACAAGCGCCTGCAAGATGGCAGTCAAGGCGGGCGATCCGCTCAGCATTGCAGAGATGGAAAAGCTCATCGTCGACCTCGCCGAGACCGAAAACCCCTACATGTGCCCCCACGGGCGGCCCATCACGCTGACCCTGACGGCCGACGACCTATTGCGGAAGTTTAAAAGAACCTGATGCTAATCCTCGGCATCGACCCGGGTCTTGAGCGAATCGGCGTTGCACTGGTTCGGCGCGAGGGCTCACGGCTTCACAGCGAACACCATGGCCTCATCGAGACGCCACGAATCCTCTTACCTGACCGATTGCGCTTGATACACGAGCAGATGACGGAACTGCTGGATCGCTTCAAACCGGACGCGGTAGCGACGGAAAGGCAGCTTTTCGCCGCCAACAAGACCACCGCCCTCGACGTCGCGAAAGCACTCGGCGTGGTCCTTTTGTGCACTAGCCAGCACGGACTTCCCTGGGCCGAATACACGCCGCCGGAAGTCAAGTTCGCGGTCGTTGGCAATGGCGCCGCTGACAAAAAGCAGGTGCAGTTCATGGTCACCAAGCTCCTAAGCCTCCCCGCCCCGCCAAAGCCGGACGACGTCGCCGACGCCTTGGCAATCGCCATCTGCCACGCCTTGCGCACCCGCATTACCATTCCTAAGTAGCGGTCCAGCCACGATCTGCTTGGGACTCATTCGTTAGGTCAATGTGCCGGGAGCCGGAATGTGCTAAACAATCAACTATTGCGAATAGATGGAACGTTGCACCATGACTAGACTTCAAAACTCCCTTTGCCTCGCTTTGATTGCCCTTGCTGCGGGATGCGGCAATGGCTCGTCTACGGAAAACCGTAGTGACACGACCGAT
>JBBSFL010000145.1:0-7911 GCA_038238735.1 Fimbriimonadales bacterium
AGTGGGGGAAATCAGCAGAAGGTCGTCGTCAGCCGGGTCTTGGACCGCAGTCCCGAGTTGTTGGTGGTCGTCAACCCGACACGCGGCCTCGACCTGCAAGCCTCGGTCTTCGTGCACCAGCAGCTTCTCGACGCCGCCGCGTCGGGGACCGCCGTTCTACTCGTCTCGACCGACCTGGATGAGCTGGCCGCGCTCGTGGACCGCATCTTTTTCATCTCTGCGGGCAGCCTCACCGAGGCGGGTGGCGCTGCCAGCTTGGTGGGCGGATGATCCGGGTTTGGCGCGGCGTGGGCACGGGGGCTGGACTCTTTATCATCCTCGTTCTTACTCTGCTTGCGCTCCGGTTGCCTGTCGGGGACTCGCTTAGGCTGATTTGGACCGGTGCCTTCGGCGATGAGGCGGGCGTGCATCGCACGCTGGTGAGGCTCATACCGCTCACGCTTTGTGGACTCGGGATCATCGTTGCCTGGCGGGGCGGGATGTACAACATCGGCGGCGAAGGCCAGTTCATCGCGGGCGGGCTCGTCGGGTGCATCGTGGCGAAGGCGCTGCTCAAAATGGCGCACCCGCCGGGATGGTGGCTGACCGACAGCGCGGTCCTCCTCGGCGGCATCGCGGGAGGCGCCGCGTGGGGAGCGCTTGCGGGCTGGCTCTACGTTCGACGCGGCGTCGAGGTCGTCATCTCGACGATCCTGCTCAACTTCATCGCGCTGCAACTTCTCCTTTACGCGGTGAGTGGGCCGCTCCAGGAGGGGAAGGGACAGCTTCCGCTCACTGACAAGATTCCCGACGCGCTCATGTTGCCGCGGTTCAATCGTCAGACCGACCTCCACGTCGGCATCTTTGTGGCCGCGTTCGCGGTCCTGGCCGTTTTCGGTTGGCTGTTCTTCACGAAGAGCGGGTTTTGCCTGCGCGTGGTCGGGGAGAACCCGCGGGTCGCGAGGGCCAACCGGATCGACGCGGGGCGCACAAGAATCCTGGCGATGGCGATCTCAGGTGGGCTTTGCGGATTGGCGGGCGGCGTGGAGTACGTTGGCGTGGCGGGACAGCTTGGCAACAGCTTCTCGCAGCAATGGGGCTTCCTTGCGATACCGGTCGCTCTGCTCGCGGGACTCCATCCACTTATCCTGGTGCTGAGCGGCCTGTACTTCGCCGCGATCCTTGCGGGCTCGAAGACGATGGCTGGTTTTACGAGCGACGGCACCGTGCTGATTTATGTCGTGCAGGCGGCGGCGGTGCTTGGGCTCGTCGCGCTCCACGCGGTACGAAGCCGGCATCCCCTGGCCACGGAGGTGGACTGAACGTGGACTTGGCTCTCCTTCTGGTCTTCTCGACTCCCTTAGCTTTGGCCGCGCTTGGCGAGCTTATCGGGCAGCGTGGCGGGGTCATCAACATTGGTCTCGAAGGGATGATGCTGATAGGCGCTTTCCTCGCCGTATTCGCGGCCAAGTCGTCGGGTTCGCTTGCGATCGGATTTGCCTCGGCGGGTGCGGCGGGGGTTGCTTTGGGTCTCTTCTCGGGCTGGTTTACGGTAAAGCTGGCGGCCGATCAGGTCGTCGTCGGCACTGCGATTAACTTCTTCGCCCTTGGCCTCACGGGACTCTGGTATCGGGCCGCGTATGGCTCGACCGGGAAGATGTTGAACACGGTAACTATGCCAAAGGTCTTTGGGGTCGACCCTGTCGTTATTCTGTTGATTGCGGCCACGCCGGCCGTCGCGTTTCTCGTCTACCGAACGAACTGGGGTCTCGCGCTCCGGGCGGCGGGCGGCTATCCGATCGCGGCCGAGGCGGCCGGCTTCTCGGTAGAGCGCCTGCGTCTTCAGGCGCTGGCTCTTGGCGGGTTCTTTGCCGGCCTCGCAGGCGCCTATTTGGCTCTAGGCGTCGCGAATTCGTTCGTGGAGGGGATGACATCGGGACGCGGCTTTCTCGCGATCGCGCTGGTCACCTTCGGACGCTGGCGACCGCTTCTCGTTGGTCTCGCCGCCCTCCTCATCGGCTACTGCCAGTCGCTCAAGTTCTCACTTCAGGAAAGTGCCGTGCCCGTTCTTTGGCTACTATGGGCTTGCGGTGCTTTCGGAGCAGTTGCGGTGATCGTCGTTATCTCTCGAAAATTGTCGAACCAAAGTTTTCTCTTCCCTCTGGCGTGCGCCGCCTTGAGTTGGCTTCTCTTAAACAGCAACCTGAATCGGATTGAAATCCCGTCACAGCTGTGGCTCGCCCTCCCGTACCTGGTCGCCCTCATTGTTCTGGTCGCGGTTGGAAAGGGAACGGTTGTGCCGGGGGCGCTTGGCGTCGCGTATAAAAGAGAGCGATGAGTCCTCTCGTGCAAATGACCCGGCGAGTGGTGTTTTCCAGTGGGCATCGCTATTGGCGGCATGATCTGTCGGACGAAGCCAATCGCAAGCTCTTCGGCGAATGGGCGTCTCCCTACAACCACGGCCACAACTACACGTTGGAAGTGACCGTCGAAGGCACCGTCGATCCGCGCACAGGCATGGTCGTCAATATCAAACGCATCGACGACGTGCTCAAGGAGGTAGTTCTAGGTCCTTGTGACGGACGCAGTCTGAACGACGAAGTGCCGTACTTTACCGAGCGTGCGCCTACCGTCGAGAACATTCTCCGATTCTGCCGTCAAGCCATCGAACCTCAACTGCCCGGCGAATGCATTCTCACCGCCCTAAAACTGGAAGAAACGCCGACCCTCTATGGGGAGCTGGCCGCCCACAGCAACATGATCACCATCACCCGAGTCTACGAATTCGCCGCTGCCCACCGGCTGCACTCCGAAGCCCTGACGTCCCAAGAGAACCTGGACCTCTTCGGGAAGTGCAACAACCCGGCCGGCCACGGGCATAACTATGTTCTGGAGGTCACCGTGGCGGGACAGCCCGACAATCAGACGGGCATGCTTGTTGACATCGACAAGTTAGACGAGGCAGTGAATCGGGAAGTCGTCGACCGCTACGATCACAAGCATCTCAACGTCGACGTGCCGGAGTTCAAAGAGAAACCTGCGAGCAGCGAGTACATCGTCGCGGAGATTTTCGAGCGTCTCAAAGACTCCGTTCCGGCAAGGCTCACAAGGGTCCGGCTCTGGGAGACGGCCCGCAACATCTTCACCATCGAGGCGGCATGAAAGGACTGGCCATCGTTACCGGAGCGAGCAGTGGGATTGGAAACGAAACCGCGCTTAGGCTTGGCAAGCTGGGATACGATCTCGTCCTCGCGGCTCGAAGGGAAGCCCCCATGCGTCAGCTCGCCGAGGAGCTTCCCGATGTCTCCGCGACGGTCGTCGGCACGGACCTCTCCGAGCCCGACCAGTGCTTCCGCCTGGTCCGAATTTCGGAAGGGGTCTGCAACAGCCACTATCCCATTCTCATTAATGCAGCCGGCATAGCCTGCTTCGGACCCTACGCTGACTTGGAAGAGCAGGAAGTCCGCGACCAGCTCAATGTCAACCTCCTGGGACCCGCCATGCTGTGCCGTGGGGTGCTTCCCTGGATGCTGCGCTGCGGCGGTGGGCAGATCATTAACATCCTCAGCATCACCGCCACCCAGACCGTCGCGGGCTCGGCGGCCTATTCGGCTTCCAAGGCCGGCCTCCACATGCTGGGCAAAGTCATTTCGGCCGACTACCGCAAACAGGGAATCCGAGTCACCGCTGTGCTTCCCGGTGCCGTAGATACCCCGATTTGGGACGGCCAAGCCTTCATTCCAAAAAGGGAAGACATGCTTTCGACGGACACGGTTGCCCAGGCGATCGTCGAGCTCGTCGAAGCGCCGCGCGATCGCAATGTCGACGAGCTCGTTCTAATGCCGCCCAAGGGATTTCTCTAGAAGCTAACCGCCCATCTTTGACGGGTCCATCGGCTTACCGTCCATTTTCATTCGAGCGGGCTTGGATTGCTCCATCTTCAGGAGTTTCCAGGTGTTGCCCGATCGAATCCACGTCTGCTTAATCCACATATCCATGCTTAACCGGTGAGGCTTGGCGTTCGGCTTCTCGGGCTTCATGATGGTGTCCATGTGCCCGAATGTCATCGCGACTCCCGTATTGCCCGTGGCCTTCGTGCCGTTGGAATAGAAGTGGCACCGAATGGATTGCGAGACATGGAACATCGCCTCAATCTCTCCGATCGATTCCTTGGCGTTCAAGGTTCGGTGGCCGTCGCTATCCGTAAACCCAGGCGCCGAGATCATCCGAAAGAAATTCCCGTCCTTGGTTTCGAACGCATGTGCGATGCGGGGAAGCATCGTGCGGTAGAAGGCACGAAATTCCTTGTCCGCGGGGTCGGTGGCGAAAGCGGTTGCCGCAATGCCCGCTGCGAGAATGAGGCATAAATATCGCTTCATGAGTCAAGATCTCCGGCTCGTCATCGAGGCAGAAATATTGTAGCGATAATTGCCCGCTAGAGCAACACGTCGTTCAGCCGCCGTAAACGTCTTTCTCGCCGCTCTTGATTTTCTCAGACGCGCCGGCGGCGACGTCTCGGGACTTGTCGATGCTGCGCTGGTAGACGCCCTTGCCTTCACCCTCGCCGACGGTCACCGTTTTCCCCTCCCCGCAACCCACACAGGAGACGGCGAAGACGAACAGGAACCAAACCGTGATGCGTTTCATCCCGGTAATTCTTCCTTTGGTCCTTCCTTCGGGCACTCGCAGACCTACCGGTCTTTGAAGAGGAGCTGCGTGAATGTGATGAGGTTTCGCCGCCAGACCATCCAGGTATGGCTGCCGGGGCTTTCTACCGCGGTTAACTTCATTCCTTGGCTTTCCAGCCACTTGACCAGACCCCGGTTCGCCGTAATCAGGCCGTCCTCGGTCCCGCACGCGATCCAGAGTTGGCGCAGACTGTTGTTCGCCTCCTTCGGGTCGAGGGCGGGGAAGTCAGCGGCGAGATCAGCGGGCAGGCCACCCGAGCTGAAGGCGCCAATATAGGCGAACTTGTCGATGTTGTTCAAACCCGTGAACAGCGTTTCGGCTCCGCCCATCGAGAGCCCGGCGATGGCCCGGTTCTCGCGATCTTTCTTAACGCGATATTCCTTTTCGACTTGCGGCAAGACCTCGGTGAGAAGGGCACCCCGAAAGTTTTCGTAGTTGCGAAAGGCCAGGGCACGGTCACCGAAGTTCTTGCTTCCCGGACTCGCGAAGTTCCGCACCCCGTAGCCAAGGGGCATCACGACGAGCATGGGTTTGACCTGGCCTTGAGCGATCAGGTTATCCAGGATTACATGCGCCAAGCCGACCGCGGTCCAGCCATTGGCGGTATCGGAAAACCCGTGCAGCAGATACAGAACCGGAAGTGGGCCCCCGCTTTTTTCTCCATATCCGGGCGGCGTATAGACATAGAAATCGCGCTGATCGCCGATGACTCCTGACTTGTAGAAGTGGCGATGCACCGTTCCGTGCGGCACATCTTGCACTTCCCAAAGCTCGCCCGGAGAGCCTGGGATCGTGACCATGTTGCTCGGCCAGAGGAGGTTAGGCTTGATGCTAGGGTTCTGGGAGTCCAGCACACTTTGGCCGTCCACGATGAACGAGTAGCCGTAGATGTCGGGCGGTAGAGCGTCTGTGGTGGTACTCCAAATACCACTTGCGCTCTTTGCCATCGGTTTCAGGGAATGGCCCTCCAGGGACAGTTCGATTTTCGCAGCATTCGGCATCTTTAGCCGGAAGGTAACTGTGCGATCGGCGTGAACCTCTGGAGACGCCGTCGACTCGGTGTGAGCCTTGCCAGCCGTATTCATAGCACAAGCGAGAAGGCTCAACCCAGTCACCACCGAAGTGTAGCCCTGATGCCCGAGTGAAAG
The DNA here is from genome assembly GCA_038238735.1 of Fimbriimonadales bacterium. GTDB lineage: Bacteria > Armatimonadota > Fimbriimonadia > Fimbriimonadales > Fimbriimonadaceae > JAFDWR01. The sequence continues at coordinate 5,817 of JBBSFL010000145.1, forward strand.
GCTATAGCTGGAGCGCTACAGGTCGTGAAACCTGAGGGAACTGATGGAATTGAGCCCCCAGTTTAATTCGGGTTCTATTTCATCGACTCCATTGTTTCCATCATCCGAAATTGCCTGCACGCTCCCCTCAACTCTTCAGCTTAACCGGAGAATAGTCGAAGCGATTCCTGCGAACCTGGCGCGAACCCGGCCTGAGTCAGGGCTCTTACGGCCTCTAGGATATTCCGGCGATAGGCAGCCTGAGACGACCCGTTAAGCGGTTCGCCATCCTCGTCGAGGATCAGTCCAGCAAAGGCGGACGCTAGGTGGGAGGCAACGTGAAAGCAGGCATCCAAGGCGTCGACGGGCGATGGAGAACGGGCCACACTAAAGCCGATTCCAATGCCAGCATGCCCTTCGCCGCGTTGCACCGCGCCCAAACTGAATCCGTCTGCTTCACCAAGAGGAGTAACGCTGACGATCGGCTCGTCCCAATCCGCGCCCTTCCAGCCGAAAACGCCACTCCCATCGAGACTCAGGCCAAGCCGGGTGCATTGAATCCAGATATCGCGTTCGAGCATCCATCCGTCGACATTGGCGATCGCGAGCGAAAAGCCGATATCGAGCGCATTCTGGGCTTCGAAGAGGGCGGCGACCCGTGCATCGACATCCGTCGCTGGCGGGATCGGCATGGCGCGACGCTCGACTGCCTGGCCGAAGCGCTCAGCGACGGAAAAAAGGTGGGCCGCGGAGCCGTTGTTGAGGTGTCCCCGCGAGGAAACGAAGTCCCAGGTCAGGGCAAGCGAATCGTAGGAGCCGCTTTGCGCTGTCGGGAGCGGTCGCCAATGCTCGTCAGCGGGAGCCATGATCCAGGCTTCCGGCTCTCCGAGCGCGGAATGCCAATCTTGCTGAAGCAAACCGGCTGCCGCAGCCGCCGGCAAAGTGCGCGGCCCGACCAACTCGATCACGAACTGGATCGTGTAGAGAGGGCCGGGCTTTGACGGCAGATTGATTTGGAGCGGAGGAAGCGCGACCGCCGGGTCGGCTACCAACGGCACGTCGAACGGCGAACTCACCGCGCGTCGTACTCCAACTCGTGCAGGACACGCGGGTTCATCCGCCAATCCTCCTGCACCCTGACATGAAGCTCAAGGTAGACGTGGCGTCCGAGAAAGGCCTCGATCTCTTGCCTCGCCTTGGTCCCGATCTCCTTGATAAACTGCCCGCCCTTGCCGAGAACGATCGCGCGCTGGCTGCTCTTTTCGACGAGGATGCTGGCTTGGATGATTGTGCGCTCGGGATCTGATTCGTCCCAAGACTCGACCATCACCGCCGTTGCGTGAGGAACCTCTTGCCGGGTGGCGAGGAGGATTTTCTCCCGAACCAACTCCGCGGCGAGGAAGCGGGAAGATTGGTCCGTGAACTCGTCTTCGGGATAGAGCGGGGCATGCTCGGGGAGGCGCTCGACGATCAGTTCGACGAGCTTGTCAACGTTGCGGCCTTGGGTTGCCGTGGTTAACATATAGTCTTCGGTCTTGAAGAGCTTCGTGTACGCCTCGACGTGCGGCACGACCTCTTCGGCTCGAAGGAGGTCCATCTTGTTCATGCAGACGAGGACGGGAATGGGCGTTTCGTCGGCTCGGGGAGCGACGAGCTTGGCGATCTGCTTGTCGACCTCGCCTGGCGCGTGGGCTCCATCGGCGACGTATACAATCACGGCGGCATCGGATAGTGAGGCCCGTGCCTGGTCGACCATCGCCTTGCCTAGCCTAGTGTGCGGCTCGTGAATGCCGGGGGTATCAATAAAGGCGATCTGATAGTCCGCGCCTTGGGCGATGCCGACGACTCGTCGCCGGGTCGTCTGGGGCTTGTTGCTGACGATGGAAACCTTGTGCCCGACGATGTGGTTTAGCAGCGTGCTCTTACCGACATTCGGCTTTCCGATAAGGGCGACGAAGCCAGCTTTGAAGCTCAATTGAAAGTCCTCGCTTGCGGGCCGATTCCGATACCCAATCCCTGATAGCCAACCTCCGAACCTAAAGGCAGCGCCTGGCGCACACCCCTCCAACCTCCCCTCAAGGGGAGGCTTTCGATAAACACAACTTCAAACATTTGC
>JBBSFL010000146.1:0-7838 GCA_038238735.1 Fimbriimonadales bacterium
AGTAAGGATCAATGGCCGCCCCGTGAATCCGGTGCCATATCTCTGATGGCGGATTGGGAATCTGCGATGTCGGATGGGATGCCAACTTGAGTTTCTGAGTTTCTGAGTTTCTGAACATTGAGACGCATTTGGCACCGTAGCAGCGCTCCTTTGAACCTAAAGGGCCCGAATTGTTGGTTGATTTAGGGCTCCTTTCTGAGTTTTCCGTCTACTTTCTGGCATGGTTTCGGTTGTTTCTGGGCGGAAGGCAGGAGTGGCGGTTTGTACAGGCGAGATCGCAAGGTGTCGATTGGATTCGACTTGGGAACCTTTGCGAACCGTTGAGTGGGGGGGGACTAAGCCTGCGGTCCGAAGGCGGCTAAAGCCCGCGCTCCGTTCACGCACTACTAAGTGTCTTTGGGAGCAATTTGTCAACTATCGATTTGCTTCCCTTGCGGCTCTGCGTCGACATGAAAAGGGCCGGGGTCGACAGGAAAGGGCCCCGGGGAGAGCGGGGCCGTATGGATGGCTGCAGGCTCTCACGCCAAGGGGAGAGCGAATGCGATCAAGCCTGACACTTCTTTAGACGCCCAGCTTGCTGGTCTCCGGCGAAGCGTTTTTGCCGTAGTAAGCGCAAATCCGGGATCGTACGCTGGCCTGCCAATTCAAGATTTGGGACATGAAAAAGGGGCCCTGAGGAGGGGCCCCACATCGACTTCGGCTTTAAGGAAAGGGGAGAGCAAACCTCTACGCCGAACAACTTTAAGACGAAGGTTAAAATTCGACGGATGATCCAGTCTCTTGCGGTTGTCTGCGCAATAAACAGAGTATTTGGCTCTTTATCAGTCTCTGCGATACCAGATTGCCGCCTGCCCACCGAGTTCGATTTCGACCATGTGCTGGCCGTCGTATCGGAGAGTTCTGGGTCGGAACGCATTCTCCAGAAACTTGCCCGTCGCTCCACTCATTCCTTTCTTTGGCTTGGTCCACTTGGCAATGGCTTGTTGATGCGTCAGGCCGTAGAACTCAGTCGTGTCAAGGGATAGGCTCCCCGACGTGTCCTTCCAATTTCCGGCGCTCATAGTCGAGTAATCGGTAAAAGTTCCGTCTTCCCTGAACTGAATGGGCATTACATACTTGTTGGCATCGGAGGGAGCTCGTGCGGCCTCGCGTTCGCTGTAGGCTCCGAACCACTTGCCCGCAATCTTCGGATGCCAACTGGATCGGTAAAACCATGCGCCTCCGCATGCAGCAAGACCGACAATGACGATGACGGCGAGCGTTCGTGGACGAGCCATGTCACTATGGTAGGACAATCCCCGCCAAAAGGGTGGCCCTGTCCGAGGATTCTTCTCAAAGAATTGCAAGAAGCAAGGCCCCGATGCGGGTCGGGGCCTTGTTGTCAGTTTAGATGACGCCTTCCGATCGAAGCTGCGGATAGTGGCAGGACTTGAACTTCTTGCCGCTGCCGCACGGGCACGCGTCGTTTCGTCCGACTCGCTTCCAGTCTATCTTTGACAAATCGACGGCGGTTGCGACGCCGCCGGTTGCGACTTGCGCCGCTTCGGCGATAGGCGAGTCTTCCATCCGCATCATCATTGGGGCCACCGTCGGGTCCTCCCGGGGCGCTTGCTGTACGTTCACTTGGGCGATGAAGATCAGCTTGACCGCGTCGGTCTTGATGTTGTGGATCGTGCGGTTGAACGTCTCGAACGTCTCGCGTTTGTAGGCGACTAGTGGGTCGACCTGTGCGTAGGAGCGAAGGTTGATGCCTTCTCGGATGTATTCGATCGTTTGCAGATGCTCCATCCATCGGTCGTTAACCGCGCGTAGCATGACCTGCGTTTCGACCATCCGCATGATCTCGTCGCTCAGACTCTCGATCTTGGCATCGTAGGCTTGGGTCGCCAAGCCGTCGACATACTTGACGAGGTCCTCGCCCGGCTCGTGCTTCTCGAGGTCTTCGATCGACGCGTAGTCGACGAGGGGGAACATCTCGTTCAGGTCCTCGAAGAGCACCGAGTAGTCGTAGACACGTCCCTCGTGCTCGTCGATCATCCAGGCGTTCTCAATGATCTCGCCGACGACCTCTTTGATGTAGCCGCGAAGTTCGGAGCGAATGTCCTTGCCGAGCAAAATCTCCCGGCGCATGCCGTAGATATGCTCGCGTTGGGCGTTCAGGACGTCGTCGTATTCGAGCGTGTGCTTTCTTCCCTCGAAGAAGTGGTTCTCGATGCGCTCTTGCGTCTTCTGGATCATTCGCGACAGGAAGCCAGCGGTGACCTCCTCCATCGGCGGCCACATCTTTAGGACCGGGTTCTCCATCATGTTCGCGTTGAAGATCTTCCAGAGGGTGTCTTCGAGCGAGACGTAAAACTTGGATTCGCCGGGATCGCCTTGACGTCCGGCGCGTCCACGAAGCTGGTTGTCGATACGTCGCGACTCGTGCCGCTCGGTACCGAGGATGAACAAGCCGCCTAGCGCGCGAACCTCTTCGGCCCGGTCTCTTCGCTCCTGGTCGTCCAGCGGCAGCGGCGGAGCCGCGCGCTCGATGCCACCGCGACGGTAGCTCTTAAAGGTGTCGTCGATCGCGCTCTCGAAGGCACTGTCGCCCGCGCCAGCGCGGCTACGCTGCACGAGCTCGTCGTCGATGCGTCCGCCGAGTAGGATGTCCACGCCTCGGCCCGCCATGTTCGTGGCGATCGTGACCTGGCCCTTACGGCCCGCTTCGGCGATGATGAGCGCTTCTCGCTCGTGGTACTTCGCGTTAAGGATGTTGTGGGGGATGCCGTGGCTGAGAGCCTCTTCCAGGTATTCCTTGTTCTCAGGCGGCAGCTCCCAGCTCTTCAGCGCCCATTCGATCCAGTCACCTTTCAGTACGTCGCCGCTCATCTCAACTTTGGGCAAGTACATGGAGAGGTCCGAACGCTTTAACTCGCTGAGCTCGCTCTCGTAGATGCGCTTCGCATCGTCTTTGAGCTCGCCCTTGATATCTTTCTTAACCTCGACGCGCTCCTGGAGACGCTTGACGATCATCAGCTTCTGCAAATTGTCGCTGGACATCCGCTCCGAGACCACTTCCGACATTTCGATCGAACGCGTGCCTACGAGCACCGGTTGCTGCTTCGAGTACAGCCGAATGATCTCCCAGGCGACGCCGCGCATCTTCGCTTCCATCGATTTGTAAACGATGTCGGGCTTGTCCTCTCGGCACATCGGGCGGTGCGTCGGCACGCTGACGACGTCGAGGCCGTAGATCTTTCGGAACTCGTCCTCCTCGGTCTTGGCGGTACCGGTCATGCCCGCGAGCTTCTCGTAGAGGCGGAAGAGATTCTGGAAGGTGATGGTGGCGATCGTCTGGCTTTCGCGCTGGACCGGTACCTGCTCTTTCGCTTCGAGGGCTTGGTGCAGACCGTTGCCGTAGCGCCGGCCGAACATCATGCGGCCGGTGTTCTCGTCGACGATGACCACCTCGCCGCCTCGGACAACGTAGTCCACGTCCTTGTCGAACAGGGCGTATGCCTGCACCGCTGCGTTGACATGGTGCATCAGCTTCGGATCGGCGGCCAGGTTCGGGATGTCCATCAGTTCCTCGACCTTGTCCATGCCCTCCTCGGTCATCGAGGCCGAGTGGTTCTTCTTATCCGCCGTGTAGTGCTCTTCCTTTTCAAGTTGGCGGACCACGACGTCGACCTCCTTGTAGACGGAAACGTCTTCCATCGAGGGGCCGGAGATGATGTGCGGGGTACGGGCTTCGTCGATGAGGATCGAGTCGACTTCGTCAACGATCGCGAAGTGGAGCTCTTTCATCACGAGCTGCTCTTCGCTCATCGCCATGTTGTCGCGGAGATAGTCGAAGCCGAACTCATGATTGGTGCCGTACACGATGTCGCAGGAGTAGGCCTCGCGGCGCGAGCACGGCGTGAGGTTCAGGTAGCGCGGGTCCTCGTGCATCGTGCCCGGGGTGTAGGTGTAACTTCCGCCCAGCTCGTCGCTGTCGGCACCTTGGCCCTGGATGATGCCGATACTGAGTCCGAGGGCGTGATAGATCGGGCCCATCCAAACCGCGTCGCGTCGGGCCAGGTAGTCGTTGACGGTGACCAGGTGGGCGCCTCGGCCCGTAAGGGCATTGAGGATCATCGGAGCGACGGCGACGAGGGTTTTTCCTTCGCCGGTCTTCATCTCCCCGATGCGGCCTTGGTGAAGCACGGCGCCCCCGATGAGCTGCACATCGAAGTGGCGCATCTTGAGCAAGCGCTTGCTCAGCTCGCGGACGACCGCGAAGACCTCGGGGAGGAGGGCGTCGAGTGTTTCTCCGTCTCGGGCTCGTTTTTGGAACTCCGGCCCCTTGGCGTAGAGGTCCTCATTGGACATCGCCTCGAACTGAGGCTCCATCTCGTTGATGCGGACGACGACGGGGGCCACCGCGTCGACGTCACGTTTGCTGGTGTCGAATAGCTTGCGTAGGAATTTCATTGGTTTCGATTGCGAATGCAGACCGCCGCGAGATGGGCGATCCGACAGGAAAAGTTCGACTCGACGAGCGCCACGCGCCCGGAATCAGAGGATCAGCAACCGGCGACGGGTCCGTCGCGAGTCCGGCACGCTTGAGCGTATCCTTCGTCGAGGCAACCGCAACCGGTTGGTCCCTGCAGGATAGGTCCTATGAGACTTATAGGTCTTATGGGGCTAGAAGACTTGGCAGGTGGGGCAGGTTCTCCGGAGGAAAGCAGCGTGGCTAGGGCATGGGCCAAGGATGCGTCGTTGCTCACACTGAGCAGCGATGTCATCGCAAGATCCGCCGCGCCCATGGAGACCGCCATCTGGCGATTGAGGGAATTCAGAGCCTCGGGCAACCTGCCATCCTGCGCGAGCCGCTCGACATTCGAGGGGCCCTGCAGAAGGAGAAGCAGGAGGGCGGGCAATAGGGGAAGCATGATGCTAGATCATGATTATAGACGTTTCGTTGGCCCTAGCCGTGCCAGGCGGCCCCGGCTTCAGTAATCGGACTGGGTTAGCGCTGAGGGTTTCGCATCCGCCTTGAAATTGCAGAGTACGAATTCCTCACCGAGGGCACGACGCGTCCTGCCGCCGCATCTTAAGCGATCAATCCCCGCAGGCTCTTCCCTCAGGGTAGTCCGACGTCAACTTAAGACCCTTCCGAATCCGCATGCTTCGGATTCTGAGTCTGGCCCGGTAGGTCTGGCTTCTTCGAAGCTGAGCGACCTGGCTGATGGGCCTCGCCGTCGTGGTCTTCCGGGGCCAAGCTCTTGCCTTCCGCGGAAGCTAATTCCTCGTGACCTGTGGGAGAGGAGGTGTGGATTGGGACGCCTTCGGGCGCGTGCCCAGCTTTGGTTGTCTTTTCTTGGCTCACGACCCCTTGGGCTGGAGAACGCGGTTACGAGTTCCCTAGCCCTCTGTGCTCTCGTACTGGTCGCGCAGGGAGTGGACGACGCCGGCGTCGGCGAGGGTCGTCGTGTCGCCGAGGGCTCGGCCCTCCGCCACGTCACGTAAGAGTCGGCGCATGATCTTGCCGCTTCGGGTCTTCGGAAGCTCGGCACAGAGAAATACGTCTTCCGGCCGGGCGAGCGCTCCGATCTTTCGCGCGACGTGGGCCTTTAGCTCTTCCGGGGTCGCTTCCGCACCTGCGCGCAATATCACGAAGGCGGAAATCGCCTGACCCTTCAACTCGTGGGACTTGCCGATTACCGCCGCTTCGGCGACCGCGGGGTGATCCACCAAGGCGCTCTCGACCTCCATGGTCGAGATGTTGTGGCCGGCGACGAGCATCACATCGTCGATCCGGCCGAGCAGCCAGAAGCAGCCGTCCTGATCGACCTTCGCCCCGTCCCCCGGGAAGTAGTAGCCCGGGAACCGGCTCCAGTAGACGTCCGTGAAGCGCTGCGCGTCGCGGTAGATCCCACGCGTCATCGACGGCCAAGAACCCTTGATCGCCAGAATGCCGCCCACGGAAGTCGCGTCGATGACGGGAGTGTTGGACGAAGCGTGTCGCGCGATGTCGGCTGAGCCGACCAGTTCCTTGCCTTCCTCGTTCAGCAAGACTGCGTTGACCCCGGGAAACGGATGGGTCGCGCTGCCTGGCTTTGTCGCGGTGATGCCCGGCAATGGGGAGATCATGATCGAGCCCGTTTCGGTCTGCCACCAGGTGTCGACGACCGGACACTGCCCGCCTCCGATCACCTCGGAATACCAAATCCAGGCTTCGGGGTTGATCGGCTCGCCCACCGATCCCAGCAGGCGCAGAGAAGACAGATCGCAGCCCTTCGGATAGTGGTCCCCCCACTTCATGAAGGCCCGAATCGCGGTCGGAGCCGTGTAGAGGATTGTCACTCGATGCCGCTCGATGATCCGCCAGAAGCGATCCTTATCCGGCGTGTCTGGGGCGCCTTCGTACATAACGCAGGTCGCTCCGTTCGCCATCGGACCGTAGACGATGTAGCTGTGGCCGGTCACCCAGCCACAATCCGCGGTGCAGAAATAGATGTCGTCTTCCTTCAGATCGAAGACCCACTTAGACGTGGCATACACGCCGGTCAGATAGCCCCCCGTCGAATGAACGATGCCCTTGGGCTTGCCGGTCGATCCACTCGTGTAGAGGATGAACAGCATGTCCTCGCTGTCCATCGGCTCGCATGGGCACTCGGAGGACTGGCGGGGCACCAGGTCGTGCCACCAGACGTCGCGGCCCACCGTCCATCCGCCCCGGTCGTAGCCTCGCACGGTGATGCCGTTCGACGCGGCTCCCGGCTCGCCGGCTCGACTGAGCACGAGGACCTTCTCGACCGTGGGGCAGCCCCGCTCGATCGCATCGTCCACGGTCCGCTTGAGTTGGACGATGTTGCCGCGCCGCCACCCGCCATCGGCGGTGACGATCACCTTTGCCTGGGCGTCGTTTGTGCGCTCCTGCAGGCTCTCCGCGCTGAAGCCGCCGAACACCACGCTATGTGCAGCGCCGATACGGGCGCAGGCGAGCATCGTGATGGCCAACTCCGGCACCATCGGCATGTAGATGCAGACCACGTCGCCCTTCTTCACACCGAGCGCCTTCAGCGCGTTGGCGGCCCGCGAGACCTCGTCTTTCAGCTCGCGATAGGTGATCTTGCGGACATCGCCGGGCTCGCCTTCCCACAGGATGGCCGTCTTGTCGGCTCGGGCTGACTCCGCGTGGCGATCGACACAGTTGAAGGCGGCGTTCAGCTTGCCGCCGAGGAACCACCTCGCGTCGGGAATCTCGAATTCGCAGACGGTGTGCCAAGGCTCGATCCAGTCGAGTTCCTTCGCCCATCCCTCCCAGAAGGCCTCGGGGTCGGCAAGAGCACGCTCGTAGATCGTGGGATCGGTGACGTTCGCGAGGTCGTGAAACGCAGCGGCGGGGGGAAAGCTTCGATCTTCCTGGAGGAGCGTAGAGATGGTCTCGGACATAAGTGCCTTGGGGAGTTCGCCTCCGATTTTAGCAAAGTCGCCTTGTCACTGAGGACAGTAGCGGCCGATGAGCAGAGTGGCGGCTTCGTCCGTCGCTTTGGCGACGTCGGGAGTCACCGCGTTCGTAGCCACGGCGACGGCAAACTTCTTCTTGGGAGCGATCCAAAAGAGGGCATAGTTCATGGTGTTGCTGCCCGCATGGGTGAGGGCGTCTCCGCCCGCCCATACCCGCGGGACGATCAGGAAGCCGCCCCCATAGTCGCCGCCGAACGGAGCAGTGTGGAGAACTTTGAAGGTCGAAGGCTCCAAGATTCCACCGTTGCGGCCTTCCTGCGCCTGGAACCAGCACCACTTGAGCATATCGGGCACGCTCGCATGGAGGGTGCCGGCGGGCCCGAGAATCAGGCCATTGTCGC
>JBBSFL010000147.1:0-7736 GCA_038238735.1 Fimbriimonadales bacterium
ACATTTGGAGCGGCTCAGTTTCGGTCGCCGGGGGAGTTGCGGCGGTGGCTAGCTCGGAACTCTGAAGGGCTATTGCCGGACTAGAGGCGCATCGCGCTTCCGCTAACTAGGCTCCGATTCATCCCTTGGCGACCGAGCCGATGGGGCGGGTAGAATAGTTCGTTCAACTGGAACGCTAGGCAGATGAAACGAACTTTTCAACCTAACAATCGCAAGCGGCATAAGACGCACGGCTTCCGTATCCGCATGCGCACCACCGATGGGCAGAACGTCCTCAAGCGACGCCGGAACCGAGGGCGGCACCGACTGGCGGTTTAACACGGGCCTCTCGAAGACGCGATTCGAGGAGATTTACAGCAAGGGTCTTATCGAACGCGGTGCTCATTTCACCCTGAGGGCGCTGCCGGGAGAAGGTCAGCTAGGATTCTCGACCGCGAAAAAGATCGGCGTCATTGCGCGTAGAAATAGAGCGAAGCGACGCACGAGAGAAGCGACAAAAAACCTGGTCATCGGAAACCTCGACTGCATCGTTTCCGTTTCTCAGAAGGCGGATGGGCTCCCGTTCGAGGAAATGAAAACCGAATTGGGAGCGCTTTTCGCGAGGATGGCGACACGATGGGAAGGCGCTTCGGAATCTTCCTGATCCGAATCTACCAACGAAGCACACGCTGGAAAACTCCCGTCTGCCGCTTCACCCCGAGCTGTTCTAACTACACCTTGCAAGCGATTGAGAAATATGGACTGATGAAAGGAAGCTGGCTCGGCATTCGGCGAATCTGCCGGTGCGGACCTTGGCATCCTGGCGGCGAAGACCCGGTCCCTTAGATTTCAACTCCATCAATGCCATCATCAAAATCAGGTCTATCACTCCCTAAATGAGCAAACCCGCACCTCGCCAAAATTTCCTCCAGACCTTCCTTATCGTGACGGTTCTGTATCTCGGTTTCCTGCTGTTTATGAACAAGCCGGCGGCCGATCCCGCGACTGACAAGAAAACCTCGGCCGACGTTTTGAACGACATGCGCGCCGACAACGCGCAGATCAAAGACGCGACGATCATCCAACATCACACGATCCTCAGCAACAAGCTCGATCTCGAGCAGAAGGCGAAATCGATCACCCCTGAGGTAGCGGAGCGACGCGAGGTCGAAGCGGACATTCTTCAAGCCGACACTCAGTTGAAGGGTTCGATTCTGCGAACGGCCCGGGGCGAGCAAAGCGATGGCAATCTGCTTCAGCAAGCCTATTTCGGATACCGCAACATCGAGAAAAAGTATCGCAACAAGCCGGTTTGGCAGGAGCGATTCGCGGTCACCGATGTTACGCAAAACAAGATCTTCACCGAGGCCCGCCCGGGCGGTTGGAAGAGCTGGACCGGTGCCGAACTCTACACCGAAATCACCACCCGGCTGGATACGAAGTATCGCGGCGACCTGCTTCTCGGCTTCGTACCCGGGTATCAGGTCATCGATTTTCTGGTCCACCTAACCGGCGCGAATCCCGGCTTCAGCTATGCGCTGGCCGCACTTTTCCTTGCGCTCATCGTTCGTGCGATTATTTATCCGCTGGCCCAGAAGCAGCTGATGTGGTCCCGACAGATGGCTCAGCTTCAGCCGCTCGTCAAAGAGATCAAGAAGCAATACACCAAGGAGGTCAAGGACCCGCGCACGGGCCGAAAGGCCGAGCAGGTGACCAACCCCCAAGAGCTCCAGATGAAGACGATGGAGCTCTACAAGGAGTACGGCATCAACCCGCTGGCGGGCTGCGGCCCGGCCGTGATCCAGATGCCGCTGTTCCTGGTCGTTTACCAGTGCATGCTGCACTACCAATTCACCTTCCAAAAGGGCACGTTCCTGTGGATGAACCCGGCCGCGAGCAAAGCGACGAACGGCTTTTTCGGGGCGAACCTCGGGCAGCAAGACTATTTGATGATCGGTATTTACGGGGTCACGATGGTGATCTCGACACTGCTCACTCCGGTCACCGATCCCTCCCAGGCTAAGCAACAGCGAATGCTCGGCGTAGGAATGGGCGTTCTGTTCACGGTGATGATGTTCACGGGCCTCTTCCCGGTTCCCGGCGCGTTCGTCCTCTACTGGACGTTCACCAATCTGCTGGCGATGACCCAGTCGCTCCGGGCCTACCGAATGCCGGTTCCTCCCTTGGTTAAGGTCAATGCTCCCGGCGGCGGGGTGTTCCCCTCATCGGGCGTACAGCCTGCTCGAAAGCTGAGCTTCATGGAGCGCCTGCAGGAGGATATGAAGCAGAAGTATGAGGCGTCCCAGGCTCAAAAGGAGCCGCCCGCGCTGGAGCCGCCGCCTTCCAACGGCAAGCCGAATCTGAACGGCTCATCCAAGAACGGAAAGGCTCCGGGCAGCGGGCCTTCCAAGGGCAACGAGCCGAAGCACAAGCCGAAGAAACGCCAAAACAAACCGGGCGAGCAACAGCCGAGTCCGGGCGAGGAGAAGCTGGACGGTTGAAGAAAGATGCCGCCTGCGTATAGGATAGAATGATTCGCTCGCCCGACGGAACACCCACTGCTTCGACCGCCTTCCCTCGCGCGAACCCTGGCCTAACTGCTTAAGGGCATCCCGGCCACCATACCGACAAACGATTTCCCATGCAAACCATCGAACTCACCGCCAAGACCGTCCAAGAAGCCACCAAGTTGGCCGCTGAAAAGCTGGGCACCTCCGTCGATTCCGTCACCGTGACCGTGCTCGAAGAGATGAAGGGCCTCTTCGGGAAGAGCAGCGTGCGCGTGCGGGCCGAAGCCGCCGCTACAGCGGAAGCTCCTGCCGCTGCTCCAGCCAAGAAGGGCCCTGCCAAGGCCCAGGCCTTGGTCTCGGCTCCGGTCGATGAAGCCGCCCCGGAGGCCGCTCCCGCTCCAAAGCGCGGTGGACGGGCCAAGAAGACGCCCGCCGGAACCGAAGAGACCCCCAAAGAGACCATCTCCGAAATGCAGTCCGCTGTAGACGGGCAGCCGACTCAAGAAGAGAGCAACGGAGAGGTCGGCGCAGATGCGACCGCCGAGGATGGCGAGCGTCTTCTTGGCATGCTGAATGCCCTGCTCGAAGCCGGTGAGCTCGAAGTCCACGCCGAGGTCCAGCAGGTCTCGGGACGCTACGTCAACATCAAGCTCGACGGCAAGGATGTCGCCTATCTCGTTGGAAAGCACGGCGAAGTCTTGAACGCCCTCCAGTATCTGCTAAACATCATCGCCGCCCGCCAGGTCGGCAACGGCGTCCGCGCTACCCTGGACGGAAACGACTTCCGCAAGCGCCGTGAGGACAAACTCACCGGCCACGCCAAAATGGTCGCCGACGAGGTCATCAAGCGCAGCGAAGAAGCCGTACTCGACCCCATGCCCGCCTTCGACCGCCGTATAGTCCACAAGGAGCTCGGCGAATATCCCGGCGTGTCGACGTACAGCGAAGGTGAATAGCCCAACCGCCGAGACGTCATCGCCCCCGCGGACTAAACGGAGCTGTAGGGCCGACATCTCTGTCGGCACGTCTTGATATGATGGGGGATGCTTCTTGGCTTCCCCCTTTTCCAATTGCGGACGCAGGAACCCCTTTGATGTGGGCTGGGTGCGGGCAGCTCTTCTTCGGCAATTTCATAATCTCGGCGATCGAGGGTTGGGCCTTTAAGCGATTAACGGATCAAAGGCCGCGCTTTGTATGGATATTGGCCGCCAACTACCTGTCCATGTTTGTCGGGCTTTGGGGGGTGAACCTGCTTGTCGGGTCAGCGAACCCCGTGGCCGTAGGGGCACCACCCCTAGCATTCGGGTGACCGCTTCCTGATGAAGCAAGTGACATCCGACTAGTGAGAATTGGCCAGGAGCCCCATGCGCTGAAGTACGCCCTCAGGATTGTCTGAACCGGCCAGCACTCGGCCTACCACCAGGTAATCCGATCCGTCCGCAAGAGCTTTCTGAGGGGTACCGGTTCGCTTCTGATCGTGCACGTCGGAATCGGCGAGGCGGATGCCCGGCGTGATGATGCAGCCGTGGCCGATGGCCTTCCGGATCGATGAGACCTCTTCGGGGGAGCAGACCACGCCGTCGAATTCGCAGTCCATGGCCAAGCGAGAAAGCGCGACCATGTGCTCTTCGATGCTCCGGGCCACCCCGAGATCCTCGGTGAGGAAACGTTGGTCGAGCGACGTCAGCACCGAGACTCCGATAAGCAGTGGCGCTTCGTCCTCTCCGTAGCTGCGAGCTTCTTCAACGGCAGCGGTCATCATCGCGCGGCCTCCAGCGATGTGGAGGGTCATCATCCAGACTCCTCTTTTGGCCGCCTCGCGCACGGCGAGAGCGACTGAATTTGGAATGTCGTGGAACTTAAGATCGAGGAAAATCCGCTTCGCGCCGGCGTCCTGAAGTCGCGGAATCACGTCGAGGCCCTGCTGCAAAGTGAGCGAGTGCCCCACCTTGAATGCTCCGACGTAAGGCGATAATCGAGTCACGATCCGGAGCGCTTCGTCCAGATTCCCCGTATCCAACGCGCAAATTACTTGCCTCGACACCGTGTGTCACCCCCGCATAGCCATACGTATTTTGCACCGACCAAGCGCCTTTAAAGCGTGCGGTTTGTTGCGGATTACGCACCAGTGTTCGGATCGGGAACCACCGAGGCCTGCTTCTGAAGCTCCCGGCTGAGTTTCGCGGCGCGGCCGCCTTCGAGCGCGGCCAGGAATTCGGAGACCTTATCGGCGTCCATCTTCAGCAAAATCTTGGCCAGTTCCGAGTCCTTGTAGCCCTTCGTGATTTCGAGCAACTTAGTCACCTCGATCCCGTTCCAAAGCTCGGCCACAGTCTCCTCACCCTTCTCGGGAGCGAGGGTGGGGCCTTTCGGCTTCTTAGCCTCGGTCTTGGGGGGCGCAAGGGGTGGCGCTTTGACCACTACCGGCGTCTTGGGTTTGCCAGCGGGGAGATTCTTGTTGAGCCATTCGACGAGCTTCTTCGACTTGACCCCGTCTTTGTCCGAGGTTGCGTCCAGCCCACCCGTTTTCGCAGCCGCGAGAAATGCGTCGACGTCTGCTTTCGGTGCGTCTTTCAGGACAACGAGGTCGCCCTTGATCGACCCTTTTTGCCCGTAAATCTTGAGCAAGGTTGCCTTCCAATCGGGCTTCGCTGGAGTCAAGCCGGGGATATTGATGATGCCCAACATCCCGAGGGCCACCACGGCACCGATGGCGAGAATGGGGCCGAGGATGAAAACGAGCTTCTTCAACTCTTATTCCCCCGATAGAGGGCCATCACCCGCTGAACATAGGCGCGCGTCTCGGGATAGTTCGGGATTCCACCCGCTCGAATGACGGCACCCGGCCCAGCGTTGTAAGCGGCGACCGCGTGCGAGACATCAGGAAACTGCTTCAGCAGCGAAGCTAAGTACTTTGCCCCGCCTCGCAGACTCTGATCCGGATCGAAGGGGTTTTGTACGCCCACGGAAGCGGCCGTCTCGGGCATGAGCTGAGTGAGGCCCTTGGCGCCGACCTTGGAAACCGAATTCGGGTCGTAACTGCTTTCCGCCTGCACGAGCGCATCTAACAGATCGGGATCTACGCCGTTGGCTTGGGCAGCGGCGACCATCTTCGCCTTCAAATCGGCGGGCGCCACCTTGCCCGCGATCGCCATGCCGTCTCCAAACGGATTAGCCGGATTAGTGCTTCCGCCAAGGGTGCCGGTTAAACAGGCATAGCCGCTCAATGCGGTCGCACTCGGCTTCGGCGCTGCTGCGCCGAGCTGCGCGCGAATTTCCGCCATGCGCTGCCGCATACCCTCGGGTCCAAGAGGTTGAAGCATGAGTCTTTAGGCCGTCCGCCGCGTGACCGCCCATTCGTCGAGCTCCGCTTGCTCACGGCGCGTCTCGTCCAGGCAATAGTCTTCGTAGGCATGCTCGCGCAGCTTGACCATCGCTTCCAGCTCGCGCTTGCGCTCCTGCCAGGCAAGAAGGGCCTTCGCCTCTTCCTGCTCGAGAATGCCGATCACATGCTTTTGCGATCGCTCCTCGTCGGCGAGCTGCTCCAGATACCGGTCCAGGGTGCGCCGATCCTCGATGCCCTGCAGCGGCTTGCCGAGCGATTCGCTCCGCCGCTCGTGGAGTGCAGCGACCGTCGCCTCCGCCTCGAGCCGGGCGGCTCGGACCTCGATGTAGGCGTCCTTCGCCCATCCCTCTTGCATCTCTCGATACTCGAGAACTCGCTCTAGTCGAAATTCAAACTTTGCCATTTTCGTGTTGTGCGAGGCTAACCCTCGACCGTCTCCCGTAGCTGGTCGACCGTGTCTTCAAACGTGGTCGCCTCTGCCTTGTCCTGTCTCAGAAACTTGTTGATGTCGTCCCACCGCTGGATTGCCTTGTCTGCGGACGGCTTGGTGCCCGCTTTGTAGGCGCCGATGCTGACGAGGTCCTCGATGTCGTAATAATTCGCAATCATCTCCCTAAGCTCGCGGCTGTAGGCAATATGCTCCAACGGGACCGTCATCGGCATGGTCCGGCTGAGGCTATTCATCACGTCGATCGGAGGATAGTGACCCCGACTCGTTAGCTTTCGGCTGAGCACGATGTGCCCGTCTAGAATCGAGCGAGTCGCGTCCGCGATCGGCTCGTTCGTATCGTCCCCCTCCACGAGAATCGTATATAGCGCGGTGATCGAACCCGTTTCGCCGTTGCCTGCTCGCTCCATCAGCTTGGGCAGGAGGGCGAAGACACTGGGCGTGTAGCCCTTGGTGCTTGGCGGCTCGCCGACGGCCAATCCAACTTCTCGCTGCGCCATGGCGAACCGGGTCACGGAATCCATCATGAGCACCACGCTCCCACCCTGGTCCCGAAAGAACTCGGCAACCGCCGTAGCCGCCATGGCCGCTTTGATGCGGAGAAGTGCCGGCTGATCGCTAGTAGCACAAACTACGACGGACCTTGCCAGGCCCTCCGGTCCCAAGTCATTCTCGATAAACTCGCGCACCTCGCGACCGCGTTCGCCGATGAGCGCGATCACATTGACGTCGGCACGGCAGTTGCGGGCGATCATGCCCAACAGAGTGCTCTTACCCACTCCAGATCCGGCGAAGATGCCGATCCGCTGGCCCTTGCCAAGGGTGAGCATGCCGTCTATGGCGCGCACCCCGGTCTCCAGTGGCTTGTCGATCATCTTGCGATCGAGCGCGTTCGGCGGAGCCGCATGGATCGGAACTCTCTTGTCGGTGGCGAAAGGGCCCAAACCGTCGATGGGCCGGCCTAGCCCGTCGACCACCCGGCCCAACATCTCTGGCCCGGCCGGAACCCTCAGGCACGTTCCCGTTCCGGTCACGAGGCAGCCTGGGCGAACGCCGTGCAATTCACCGAGAGGCATCAGCAAAGTTCGCTCGCCTCGAAAGCCCACTACTTCGCCCGCTACCCGGCCTTGGTCGCCTTGGATCCAACACAGATCACCGACCCGCGCGTTCGGCCCGTCTGACTCGATAATGAGCCCGACAACCTCGACGACCCGCCCCGAAGTCTCGATCCAACGGGCGTTGCCCATCGCATTTCTTGCGCGCTCGAACTTCGGAATTGGGGGCGAGGTTAAGTTCATGCCGCCTCCAGCCGATCGATTTGACCTTCGACGGAAGCATCCACGAGCCCGCCGTCGGTCTCCACGATGCAGCCTCCGAGGATCGAGGGATCGTCGACGATTTCGATGGTTCGGAGCGAAGCGCACGCCGCGATGATCTCTTTCTTCGATTCCGC
>JBBSFL010000148.1:0-7712 GCA_038238735.1 Fimbriimonadales bacterium
AATCGCCGCATCGAGAACCACGAGCTCAGCGTGCGATTCGACGGGAACGGCAACATCACCAGTATCCAGAGCCTGGAGGACGGAAGCGAATTCGTGGAGGCGGGCAAACTCGCTAACCTCTTTCAAATTTTTGAAGACAAGCCGCGATTCTGGTCGGCCTGGGACGTTGACATTTACGCTACCGAAAAGGGTCAGGACTTGATCCGCAGCGAAAGCTTCGAGATCGTCGAGCGTGGGCCGGTCCGGGTTGCTGCCGAAATCGTGAAGAAATTCGGCAAGTCGACGATTCGCCAACGCATTTCGTTGGGTCCCACTCCGGGCCTCCGATTCGACACCGAGGTCGACTGGCACGAAGAGGACACCCTGCTGAAGGTGGCGTTCCCCGTGAACGTTCACTCAACCAGGGCGACCTACGAGATCCAGTTCGGCAACGTTGAGCGGCCCACCCACTTCAACACAAGCTGGGACCAGGCGCGGTTCGAGGTCTGCGCCCAGAAGTGGGTCGATCTAAGCGAGGGCGATCAGGGCGTCGCCATGCTGAACGACTGCAAGTACGGCCACGACATCCGCGGAAACGTCATGCGCATGTCGCTCCTCCGCTCGCCAAAGGCTCCCGATCCCGAGTGCGATATGGGGATTCACCGTTTCACATACTGCGTCCTTCCCCACTTCGGCCCGTACCACTATGCGGGCGTCGTCCAGGCGGCGTACGCCTTGAACGCCCCGGTCCGAGTCGCATCGCTCGAAGCCTCGGCAGGCGAGCAGGGCGTGCTGCCCCCGTTGGTGACGTGCGAGGATCGCAACATCGTCATCGAGACGGTGAAGCGGGCCGAGGACGGCAACGGAATCGTAGTCCGGCTCTACGAATGCCACAACAGCCGCGGAGTCGCCGAACTTTCCTGCGCCAGAGAAATCAAATCTGCTGTGCTTTGCGACATGGAGGAAAATGCGTTGGCGGATTTGGAAGTGCACGAGGGTCTCGTCTGTTTTGCTTATAATGCGTTCGTTATCCACACCATCCGCCTAAGCGTGTAGTCCCACCCGACACAATCCAGCCTAGGAGTCGCCTTGCCCAGCGTGAGCAATGGAGGAATATCGTCGGTCACTAAAACTCGCGCCTTATGCGACGCTGCTGGTCTCCTTGGCGATCGTCGGGGTCTCAACCTGGTTCACGCTGGCAGCGGCGGACTCTGAAGACGACTCCAGCTTTCATGCCCAGGCCCGACAACTTCGTCTGAGAATCGCTTCTCGAATGGAATCCCAGGCTGCCCTTCTCCTTGGCGCAGCCGGGCTGGTGGCGATAAATCCGAATATCCACCGACCGGATTTTCGCACCTACGTGGCGAGGCTGCATCTCGACGAGGTCTACAAGGGCACCGTGGGAGTGGGCATTCTCCAGTATCTCAAATCAACGGAAATTCCGGCGTTCGAGTCCCGGCTGCGCGCGGAAGTCGGGCCCGGCTTTGCCGTCTATCCAACGCTAAAGGCAAAACCGCGGGACGATCTGTATGCCCTACTTTACGTTGAGCCAGATCGGGGTACCGCAACTCCTGGATTCGGGTTCGATATGGCCTCTGAACCGGTTCGCCGCGAAGCAATCGAGAAAGCGCGCGACACTGGGCGCCCTACCCTAGGCCGCCAGATCCACTTCATGCATCGGGACGGCACGGTCGAAGCGAATGCCGGATTCCATCTCTTCATGCCGGTCTACAGGAGTGGTGCCAACCCGACGACGGTTGAAGGGCGCCGGTCAGCTCTCGTGGGCTTGGTCTTCTGCCCGTTCCGATCTGAGGACCTGCTGACAAGAATCCTGTCCGAGGCTCCAATCGAGGTCTCCGCGGCGGTTTACGACGGATCGTCGGCTGACGGAGCTCCCTTTTTTGGATCAAAACCGCCGTCCGCCACCGCAGCGCTGCGCCTGGAACCCGCGTCGATCGACGTGGGCCAGCACGAGTGGACCATTAGCGTCTGGAGAAAAGTCAGCATTGGCAGCGACATCGGCCGCACTCTCCCGATCGTCGGTATCGGCATCTGCGCGATTCTCTTTCTCTTGAGCCTGGCCCAGACAAGAGCCCGCACACAGGCGGAGCGCGCCCTCACGGAGCTCCAGCGGGCCGAGAGAGCCCAACGAATGCTTGCAGAGTCCGGCCAGGCGCTGTCGAAATCGCTCGACTATCGGGAAACGCTCAAAGTCGTAGCGGCGCTTGCCGTGCCCCATATCGCAGACTGGGCAGCGGTCGACATCCTCGGGCCCGACGGCGCCATTCAGCGTGTTGCCATGGAGCACCCCGATCCCAAGATGATCGCCCTCGCCCACGAAGCCGAGCGAAGGTGGCCGACCTCGATCGACGAGCCGGAGGGACTTGCGAAGGTGCTGAGAACCGGCGAGGTGGTCTTCATTCCTAAAATCACGGAGGAGATGCTTGCACAGAGCATCGCCGATCCAGAGAGACTTGCCCTCGCGCGTCAACTTCACATATGCTCGGCGATCATTGTGCCGATCGCAAACCGCGGCAAGACCTACGGCGCACTCACACTCGTTTCCGCTGAATCAAACCGAACGTTCTCGTCCGGCGACGTCGAGCTTGCCCAAGAAATTGGCCTTCGTTCGGGCATCGCGGTAGAGAATTCCCTGAATGCGGACACCGCTCTGCGGGAACTCGAAGATAAGAAGGAAGCCGAAGCAGAGGTTCGCCGCCTCAATCAAGACCTGGAAGGACTCGTCGTGGCTCGCACCCAGGCTTTGGCCGCAGCCAATCAAGAGCTTGAAGCCTTCTGCTATTCCGTCAGCCATGATCTTCGCGCGCCGCTCCGCAGTGTCGATGGTTTTACGAAGGTTCTCCTCGATGACTACGGGTCGGTGCTCGATGATGAAGCGAAGGGCTATCTCGATCGCGTCCGGCAAGCGGCGAGAAGGATGGACGAATTGATCACCGCGCTTCTCGTGCTGAGCCGGATCACCCGAACCGAGATGAAGCTGAAGCCTACGGACGTCAGCGAGATCGCCCGACTGTCCGCCGACGACCACGTGTCGGTAGCCCCACCAGGGACGCAGTTCGAAATCAAGCAAGGAATGCGTGCGAACGCTGACCCGCAAATGCTCCGCGTCGTCTTGGACAACCTCATCGGCAATGCTCTGAAGTTCTCGGCCAATGTCCCCTCGCCGAAGGTCGAAATTGGCTCTGAGTTGGTCGAGGGCCGACAGACCTTCTTCGTACGAGACAACGGCGTGGGCTTCAATCCCGCTTACGAGTCCAAGCTATTCCTACCGTTCGAAAGGCTCCATTCCGCGAGGGACTACCCGGGATCAGGAGTTGGCCTTGCTACGGTTCAGCGAATCGTGCTGAAGCACGGCGGCAAGGTTTGGGCGAAGTCCAAGGAAGGAGAGGGCGCCACCTTCTACTTCACACTGAGTTCCTAAGACCGTCTTCGAAGCCCTGTGGAACGACGACGGGTAGCACTCCCGGCATGATCCGAAAACTCAGCGGAGTTTTCTCGCTGATCTCTCCATCTATCGTCACGCGCATTGCCCGGCCAGTTTCCAGGCGCCCCTCCTTGGTCGTGAAGGAGTGCACCTCGGGCAAGTTCACTTGCCGCCCGCCCCAGAGGTGAAGAGCGTATTTGAGGAGAACGCTTTTGCGGTTAGTAGCCAGTAGATACCCGTTGAGGCGACGGTCGGTGATTTGAGCATCCGGCGTTACCGGGAAGGGCCCGGCGTGGAAACGGCCGGAGCTGACCACGAACTGGAGGGTCGTGTGCTCCTGCGTTCCCTCATCGGTGGTTAGCTTCGCCTGAAATGGCTTTGTCGCGAGTACCGCTCGTGCGATCGCAAAGGCGTACACCATGCGGCCGAGGCGCTTCTTCGCGTCGTCTGTGAGTCCGCTCGCGATCAGGGTCGTGAGACCAACGCTCGCAACGTTTACGAAATACCGGCCATTCACCTCGCCTAGATCGACGGAGCGCACCTTCCCAGTCAGAAGGACTTCGCAAGCTTTTGCAGCGTCTGAGTCAATTCCCAAGTCTCGGGCGAAAGCGTTTCCCGTTCCCATGGGCAGCACGCCAAGCGTGGATTTGCCGCCGACGATCTCCTTTGCCGCCGAGCTGAGCGTCCCATCGCCACCGCCCACGATGATGAGCGGAACCTGCTTCTTAACCGCGGCCCGGATGCGCTCAAATACTTCCGCGGGCCGGCTGCAGGCATACGAGCCCTCTAGATCGAGCCCAGATTCTTTCAGGTTCGCATGAGCCTGGTCATACCATTCGCGGCCCCTTCGGGAGCGGGCATTGACCACGAGAACGGCGCGTTGAGGGAGCGTAACGCCATCGATGTTGGCGGGGGTCGGCGTGGTGGATTTCAAATTGCTCCTCCCGATAGACGGAAGGCACCCGCGGCAAGTTCCTCGCCAAACTAGCCGACGAACTTGTAGCCGACGCCACGCACCGTCATCAAGCGCTCGGGAGTGTTCGCATCGACTTCGATCCGAGTTCGAAGCCAGCGAATGTGAACGTCGACCGTTCGAGCGTTCACAAAAGCATCCTTGCCCCAGACGCGGTCCAGAAGCGTCTCCCGCGAGAACACCTGACCCGCGTTCCGGGCCAAGAAGTACAGCAGGGCGTACTCCTTCGGGGAGAGCGTCAAAGGCTTGTCGCCAAGCCACGCTTCGTGGCTGCGGGGATCCAGCTTCAGGTCACCGCGCTCGACCAATTCACGCACCGGTTCTCCGGTCGCTCGCCTCAAGATGGCTTTCACTCTCGCCACCAACTCGCTCAGGTTGAACGGCTTGACGACGTAGTCGTCCGCTCCCATCTCCAAGCCCTTCACCCGGTCTGCTTCGTCGGCACGGGCTGAGATGAAGAGGATCGGGGTGGCTGAGTCCTTGCGCACGGCTCGGCAAAAGTCGTAGCCACTGCGCTGGGGCAGCATGATGTCCAGGATGATGAGGTCCGGCTTTACCCTTTTGAACAGACGCATTCCCTCTTCGGCGGAGTCCGCAGTAAACGTCGTGAAACCCTCTCGCCGAAATTTCGCCTCGACCGTCTCGACGATGGTCGGTTCGTCGTCGACGATCAGCAACTTCACCGCGAAGATCCTCGCGCGGCTTGAAGTCCGTCTGAAACCACTTTCGACCTGGTCTGGCTCACCACAGGGAGTTGTATCGCTCCTTCGTTAAGGAGATGTGAAGGTTGCAGGGACTAACTCGCATGAGCTAGCACCGGAGGATCATTTGGATCTCGCGGGGCGCTCGTCGACCGCCGATATCGCAACTCGATTTCACCCGTCTGCCGAATGCCCTTGCTTGCCAGTTTGTAGCCTGCTGCCCCAGACTCGTAGACGTACTCTTGCGCGGTTAGCGGGTCGAGACAGTCCTTCGGCGCCGCGTTCGAGAGCTTGTCGGGAAGGTGGCCATGGTGCCAGCGAAAAGTCTGAATCAAGCTATGCAGCTTGAGAAGCCTGAGCTGAGTTCGATTCTTAATTGCGGCGATGGCCGATTGATTGAATACAGGGCATACAAGGCCAGCGAGGGAAGCGGCCAAGCTGCCTAGCGTCCCATCGTACTTCGTTTCCTCAGGCGGAGGCGCATTCGCCCACTCCGCCTCGGGTCCGTCGAGCCTCTCAAAAATCGCCCGGTACTGGTCTATCAGGCTAGAGGCGATCCGCTCATACAAGAGGTCTCTCTGAGCGGGGCTCAACTTGTTATATGAGGCCACGATCGCCTGGGTGTTCGGGTCGGTTTCGGTGCCGAATTGGTCGCCGGTTAGGCTGCCGTTCTTTAGGGCTTTCAAGGAAGTGAGGCTGGACGCCAATTCGGCTTTCATCGCTTCTGGATAGCGGTTAGTTGCGAGCCGCTGATTAGCTACTGCCTCCAACCTTGTCCAGCCGCGTTCCGAGATTCGATCTGTGTTTTCGTTAATCGCAGCAAAAACGATCGAGTCGATTACGATGCCAACGACTTCCGTAATGAGCGTCGTCGACGGCATTCTCGACCGCATCGTTAGGACAGCCTGGGCGATGGCCACTGCCCGGTCCGGCTGTCCGTCCGCGAAGCACACCCGCATGTTGGTAACGGCGAATTTTGCGATCTCCTTCAGTCCTGCAAGCTCAGGAAAAGTGGTTGCCCCATCGACCTTCTCGCGAGGATCGAACACTGGTTTGCCGTTTCCCCGCTCGACGAGGTCGAGCGCCTGTCCGCACCGCCGAACGTGCTCGCGCTGAACATCCAGCAAGGTCGCGTTTTCGGCTACTCCAACCGGACGTGGTGGGGCTTCGTCAGGGAAGCCTCCTAGGCTCCGTGCCATCAAATACCCTTCATATCTCGCGAAGGAAAGCGAGACCGGATTGGAGACGATGTCCGCGGCGCGCAGATACTCCTCGTAACCGTTCGCGCCCGTGGGGCGCGGGATCGCCTCTTCGAAAGAGGGACGCCACGGGGGTTCTTTGTCCGTGGCGAAGCCTCCTTTCTGAAGGGACCACGCGGCGAGAAGCGCAGAGACTACCATCCTGATCCTATCCTAGCTCACATGCTAAGGTTTGTCGAAATCAATTCGACTAGGCGTTTTCTTTTCGGATTCGATCGCGGTGCGATCGGCGTCAGAGCTGACGATCGCATCGACTCCCGGCCCGGCCACCTTCTCCCACACCCCTTTCTCGGCGCGCCGAAAAGTTGAGAGGCCGCGCGAGGCTGCCTTTTCCGCCGATTCGCCGCCCTTCGGAATACGGAAAGAAGCGCGGCTGATGACGCGCCGCACCTCTAGCCCGCACTGTGGGCAGTATTGCAGCGCATCTTCGGCGATCGCCTGAATCGCCTGAACGCGCCCATCGCACATCAGGCAGTCATGTCCGTCCGGCTCGTATTCGTAAATCGGCATCGACTACTACTAAGACGTGCCATTAGGGCGCTTCGTCTTTCGGCGATCGCCCCCGGCCAAAGGGGTGACTACGGAACTGCCGCGGGACTCCGGCGCTCACAGCTTTATCGCTTCCAACCAGGTGGATCAACCGATCGGCTACATCACGGATGCGCGAATGTCGGCGGATAGCGCTTTGCGGCGATTCGAGCGCTGATCGTGAAGCGGCTCGTTCATCTCCTCGATGATCTTGTTGGCGAACGCCGGGATGTCGGCCGGTTTGCGACTTGTCACCACGCCTTCCGAGGCGACGCAGTCCTGATCAACCCAGGTTCCACCCGCGTTCCGAATGTCCATGCGCAGGCTTGGCCAGCTTGTGATCTCGTGGCCCCGGGCCACTCCGGCTTCGACGAGCATCCAAGGGCCGTGACAGATCGCGGCGACCACCTTGCCTTGCTGATAGAATTCCTGCACGAGTTCGACGGCTTGGTCCTCCATTCGCAAGCGGTCGGGGCTCATGACGCCTCCGGGCAAGACGAGGGCGTCGTAATCTTCGGCGTTCGCGTCTTTTAGAGCTACGTCGACGGGCACGTCGTTGCCCCAGTCCTTACCATGCCATCCCTTGATGGAGCCATTTTTCGGGGAGACGACGTCCACGCGCGCACCCGATTCTTCGAGCAGTTTCTTCGTGGTTTCTAACTCTGCTTGCTCGAAGCCGTCCATCGCCATCATCGCGATATTTTTCCCCCGTAGGTTTGCCATACTCGTACGATCACCGGCGAAGGGCGCTAGTTCCGCGGTTCCAGCATTAGCCACGAACCAAACGTGAAGCGGTTCGTCAAACGGTTACCAGCGCGAATGGCGGG
>JBBSFL010000149.1:0-7676 GCA_038238735.1 Fimbriimonadales bacterium
CCTGGACTCCGGGGACGAAGAGATATTTGCCAGTTGTCTCGGGCAACTTCGTCTCGTAATGGACGATTCCGTACGGCTGCCCGATCGCCTCGAACGACATAGGCTTGTCATTTTCCGACGGTGTTTTATAGACCAGCCCACCGGAGTATTTCAGCGCCTTTTCAGGAAACGCTATCCGGGTCGTGGGAGCGGGCGGGTTGGGAAGCACTTCGCTTCGACTAAGATGCTTCGCGATCGTGTCGTGGAAGAGATGCCACTTCCGACTGAGCCGCCCGTCCTCGGCAATCGCCGCGTCGTAGTCGTAGCTCGTAACGTCCGGCTCGTAGCCAGCACCGCCCGAGTTCGCCCCGCTCATCCATCCAAAGCTCGTTCCGCCGTGCACCATGTAGATGTTGAAAGAGACGTCGTTCGACAAAAACCAGTCGAGATCCTTCGCCTGCGAAACCGGGTCGGTCACCGCATGATCGGCGCCCCAATGGTCGAACCACCCCGCCCAGAACTCGCCGCACATTTTCGGCACACCCTTTCGGAACTTGGCGAATTCGTCGAAAGCCCCCGCAGGTTCGCCGCCGAAGTTGACGACCGATAGGCAATCCGCAAGAGTGCCCCCGCTCAGCATCCCTTGTCCAGGACCATCCGAAGTGTATAGCTGGCAAGTGAAGCCTGCCGCCTTGATCGCATCCCGAATCGCCGCCATGTACGCATGGTCGCTGCCGAACGAGCCGTACTCATTCTCGACCTGACACATCAGAATCGGCCCGCCGTGCTCGACCGTCAACGGCGCGAGCTGCTTGCCAACCTCCTTCAAATATCGTGAAGCGAATTCGAGGAACTGGGGATTGTTCTGGCGGATCCTCAGACCCGGCACATTCGCCAACCAATAGGGAAAGCCCCCCCACTCCCACTCGGAGCACACGTAGGGTCCCGGGCGCACCAGAACGAAGAGCCCTTGTTTCTGAGCCTCCCTCACAAAGGCTGCGATATCGTTATTGCCCTTGAAGTCGAACTTGCCTTGTCGGTCCTCGTGGGCGTTCCAGAAGACGTAAGTGCAGATCGTATTCAGCCCCATCGCCTTCGCTTTCGCCAAGCGATCTGCCCAATATTCGCGTGGAATTCGCAAATAATGCATCTCCCCACTGCGGATCACAAACGGCTTGCCGTCGAGCGCGAAATGGTCGCCATCGACCTTGAAACTGTGCTTCGTTGGGGCGGCGGAAGCAAAGAGGATGAGGAGATGAAGAAGGAAGGTGGTGAGGAGGGTTTTCATGGCGAAAGCGATTGGCGAATCGTAGGTGCTAGGATGCGGGCACTGCTTCGGGATTTCGACGAAAGATTAGAAGAACGAGCCCCGCCAGCAGCATGGCGATGACGAAATTGACGGTGGCCAGGGCGGTGGCGTAGCCGAATTGGTGGTTGGTGAACGCTTGCTCGTACAGGTAAGTCAGCGGCATCTCGGTCGCTCGATCGGGCCCGCCTTGAGTCATGAGATAGACCAGCGCGAACACGTTTAGGACGTTGATGACGATGTAAATCGCCGCTACCCGCTTGATCGACCACAGCATCGGCCAAGTCACGCGACGAAAGCGATGAAGGCCGGTCGAGCCGTCGAGTTCCGCCGCCTCCGTGACCTCCGCCGGAATCGCCCGCAGTCCCGCCGAGAAAAGCATGATATAGAATCCGAGCGAATACCACAGAAACGCTACCCCGACCGCCGGCAGAGCCGTGTGCGAGGTTCCGAGCCAAGGCTGCACCCAACTCTTCAGTCCCAACCCTTTCAGAGCTCCGGTCAGCAGTCCAAACGAAGGGTTGTAGATGAAGGTCCACAGGATCGCCACTACGACCATGGAGATCACTTGTGGAAAGAGATAAAGGCTGCGGAGGGTCCGCGCCATTCGCCCCGCCCCCTGCATCGCATGGGCGATAAGCAGGGCCAGAACGGTAATGCAAATGCCGCCGACCACCAGCAGCCACAGCCCGTTCTTCAAGGCTCGTAAGAAGGCGTCGTCTGCCGCTAATGCGTTGAAGTTCTGAAGCCCAACGAACTTACGACTTTGGCTCACGCCACGCCATCTATAAAAAGCGAAGACGAACGACTGAAGGAGCGGATAGACCACGAAAAGTCCGTACAGCAGGCAGGCCGGTGTAAGAAACGCGATGATAAACGGAATCCGCCCTCGCTTCTGCACGTTCACAGCCTACAGGACCGCACCGTGCGACCGCTACAAGAGCCTCGGCCTTCGCGCGAGGTTGTAAATTTTTCGCTGTGGTGCAGGCATTGGCAGCTTCTCCATTTCGGCGGGCAGTAGCCAATCGAAGGCGGGCCATTCCTCGACTCCGGTCGCCATTTCTACGCTGAGCCGGATCCGGTGATGGGTGACCTGATGCCTCAACTCACCCAGGCTGACGGTCTCGCGAGCGTGCGGCAAATCTGAAGACAACCTGGAACGCGGAAACTCCCACATCCCTGCCCACCAGTCGCCCGTTTGGATCTGCCGGACGCCATATCGGCCGTTCTTAGATAGAGGAACGAGAACGGAAAAGGCTAAATCGACCGGTTGTCTCGGAGTCTTTTTGACAGGCAGGGCATCTTGACGTCCCTCCGCGAACGCTACACATCGCTTCGACAAGGGACACTCGGAACAGAGGGGCGAGAGCGGCCGGCACACCAGGGCGCCCAACTCCATCAACGCCTGGTTCCAATCGCCCGGAGACTGCGGGTGGAGGGCCAGGGAAGCCCACCTCCATGCCGCCCGAGACAAGGCACTCCCATTTTCTTCGATCCCCGTTAGCCGTGCGAAGACGCGTTCGACATTACCGTCGACCAATGGAGCCGCTTCCTTCAAAGCGATCGACGCGATCGCCCCTGCCGTGTATCGTCCCACTCCCGGAACCCGAAGCCATTCGACGGCGGATCGAGGCAAGCCCTTGGCCGCGACGTGGCGGGCTCCCGCCAGGAGCATCCGTCCTCTGCGGTAATAGCCCAGACCCTGCCAAAGGGAAAGCACCTCCTGCTCGTCCGCCGTAGCGAGAACCTCGACCGTTGGAAATCGAGCCATCCACCGCTGCCAGTAGGGAACAACGGTCGCGACCTGCGTCTGCTGCAACATCACCTCGCTGACCCAGATCGCGTAAGGATCGCGGGTCTCGCGCCAGGGAAGACGGCGCCGGTGCGTGTTGAACCAACCGAGAAGCGGCTCATGCAGATTCTCGCTGGGCATCCGTCATTTTGGCGCGACGGCCGCCTTAGGGTTTCCACCAAGTAGCAAAAGGAGTCATGGAGTGAAACCGATGCCGGGATTTGCCTTTTGCGCCCTCGGAAGCGCAAGATGACAGGAGTGAATCCAATTATCCTTCTCGTAGTCGGCCTGATCGTGGTCGCCGTCCTTGCGAACTACCTTCTCAAGCAGCAAGCCGCGAAGAAGGGCAAGACCACCTGGGCGATGCTGGCCAAGGATATTGACGGCACGGTGGAAGGCGAGGGCGTGAAGGGAACCTATGAGGGGCGCCCCGTTCGAGTCGTCGTCAAGGAAGAGAAAGACCTCCTGATGCCGAATCCTTTCGAAACCGGCTTCATCCGCCAAGAACTCGGCGGTTGGATTTACAAGCTCACGATGAACGTCGCCCCGCGCGCCGGCAGCCAAGGCTGGACGATCTCCTATGACGGGCGAACCACCACGGTCACAGGGTTATCCGAGGAATTCCTGGAGCGATATAAGGTCGAAGGCCGCGAACTCGACTTTGCCAAGGTCGGGGCCGGCCAGCTCATACAAGACGGCCACAGCGGAGCCCTCACGTTGGAGCGGTACTTCCCGGTCGACTCGAACGTTGCGACCCGAGGCGGCCAAGGAGCGCCCGTCCCCGCCCGCTCATCGTTCGATCTTCAACTTGCCCTCATGGACAAGATCTCGAAGATGTTCTAGACTCCCAGCGGGGGTTTTCAGAAGGGTTTCGCGAAAGGTACAATTTTGGGCGAGCCCGGGAGTGCGACCCGATCGGCTTTCACCAGCTTCGGAGGAAAACCTACTCACATGCCCGCCACCGGCAAGATCATCACGATTCTCGGTCCCGTCATCGACGTTCGCTTCCCGACGGAGCAACTCCCTGAGATTTACAACGCGGTCAAGATCACCGATGCCGCGAACGGGATCGACGTCACCTGCGAAGTCGCTCAGCACCTTGGCGACGACGTCGTGCGAACGATCGCTTTGGCTTCCACCGACGGCTTGACCCGCGGAATGGACGCCGTCGATACGGGCGCTCCAATCACGGTCCCGGTCGGCGAGGCAACCCTAGGCCGCGTATTTAACCTCCTCGGCCAGACGATCGACAATGGCCCCCAAATAGAAGGCGGCGTTCGCCTCCCCATTCATCGCCAACCCCCAAGCTTCACGGAGCAGTCGACCAAGGTCGAGCTGCTTCAAACGGGCCTGAAGGTTGTCGACTTGATGATCCCCTTCAATAAGGGTGGAAAGATTGGTCTCTTTGGAGGAGCTGGCCTTGGCAAGACGGTTTTGATCCAAGAGCTGATCCGCAACATCGCGGTCGAAGCTTCCGGCGTCTCGGTGTTCGCCGGCGTTGGCGAGCGCACGCGTGAAGGCAACGACCTCTGGCGGGAAATGTCCGAGACGACATTCAAAGACGCATCCGGCGAGACCAAGAGGGTTATCGACAAGACGGCCATGGTCTTCGGCCAGATGAACGAGCCGCCCGGAGCCCGTCTCCGCGTTGCTCTTACCGCTCTCACTATGGCGGAGTATTTCCGCGACGAGATCGGCAGCGACGTTCTCATCTTCGTCGACAATGTCTTCCGCTTCGTCCAGGCAGGCTCTGAAGTTTCGGCCCTCCTAGGCCGTATGCCCAGCGCTGTCGGCTATCAGCCGACCCTGGCTACGGAAATGGGCTTCCTCCAGGAGCGCATTACGTCCACGAACAAGGGTTCGGTTACCTCGGTGCAAGCGGTGTACGTCCCCGCCGACGACCCCTCCGACCCCGCGCCCGCCACCACGTTCGCTCACCTCGACGCCTACGTTTATCTCGATCGAAACATTGCCTCCAAGGCACTTTATCCCGCCGTCGACCCGCTCGGTTCGACGTCCAAGAATCTCGACCCTCGGATCGTCGGCCAAGAGCACTACGACGTCGCCCGTCGAGTTCAACAGAGCCTGCAGCGCTACAAAGAGCTTCAAGACATCATTGCGATCCTCGGAATCGACGAGCTTTCCGACGACGACAAGCAACTCGTCGGTCGTGCCCGTAAGATCGAACGGTTCATGTCGCAACCGAACTTCGTCGCCGAGCAGTTCACGGGCACGCCGGGCAAGTACGTAACCGTAGACGAAACGATCGCCTCCTTCAAGGAGTTGGTCGACGGCAACCTCGACGACATCCCCGAGCAGGCGTTCCTCTACTGCGGAGGCCTCGACGACGTTCGCGAGAAGGCGAAGAAGCTCCAAGCCGTGGCCTAAGGATGGCAACCTTTCATCTCTCCATAGTGGCTCCCGATCGGTCGGTTGTTGAAACCACCGTGACGTCCGTCACGGCGCCCGGGGTCGATGGTTACTTCGGGGTCATGGCCGGGCATGCGCCGCTAATCGCAGCCTTGAAGCCCGGACTTCTGGAATACCTCGACCCTGCCGGAACCCGCCATTACGTTCACTGCGGAGGCGGCTTCGCCGAACTCGACGGAATCAAAATGACGGTCCTCGCCGACGAAGCGCTGCCCGCCAGAGAGATCGACATTTCAAAGGCTGAAGAGCTCGTCGAAAAAGCCCGAAGGGTGCTCCGCGGCGAGTCGGGCGACATGACCACCGAGGTCGCCGCCCAGCAGCTTGAAATTGCGCTGCATCGAATCAAGACGGCTCGTCTAGTTCCCCGCCAGTAGAAAGCAACTCTTGGCGGGCGGTGCCGTGCAGAGCCCCATGTGCCAATATCATAAGAGCCATGGATCGTATCGCACCTCTCGACGCACTCATTTCCCAGTTCGACCTGAACCAGCATCCCTTCTACAAGGATTGGAACGCCGGTTTGCTCCCTCGCGAAGCGCTCCAGACCTACGCGAGCGAATACGCAGCTTTTATCGGCACGATTGCCCTGGGCTGGGAGACCGTTGGCCAACCTCACTACGCTCAAGAGGAGCGCGACCATGAGGTGCTTTGGAGCGCCTTCCGAGAAGAACTAGGCGGCAAGACCAGCGCGACCATTCCATCAACGCACACCCTCGCAACCGCGGCCGCGAACCTTTTCGAAGCTGGGACACCGGAGGCGCTGGGAGCGCTCTACGCCTTCGAGGCCCAGCAGCCTCATACGTCCAAGAGCAAACTTGACGGCCTGAACAAGCACTACGGAATGTCGGACGCAGCGAAGGAATACTTCGTAGTCCACGCTGACGACGTCCAAGAAGCCGCCCTCCTCCGTACGGAAATTGCCAAGTTGTCAGAGGCCGACTTTGCAAGAGCGAAGAACGCCTGCGCGATTGTGTGCTCGGCAATGCTGGGCGCGCTGGACGGGATCTACGTTTCGACCTGCGCCATCTCTGCCTGACCAAGCTGGGTTGCTCCGGGCAGTTTCCGCGCCCGTACTAAGCGCTCGCGGTGATCGTTGAATATGCAGATGGCCCGTAAGCCATAAACCTGCGACACCGTAACCGCGAGCTCCCACTTCGGGGGGTTCACCTTATCGTCGAGGCACTTGCGAACCTCGCTATCCCAACGCGCACAATCGCGACACTCCAAGCTATCCTCTAAAGGGGCGCTGCCCCCTCGCATGATAACGCTGTTGCCCGTCCTGTGTCTACTGCAATCCGCTCCGCCCTACCAGTTGAGCTACCGGGCCGGCGCCTTCGTTGTTCGCAGAAACGGCTCTGCCGAGATCATCCCCATCGAAATTCCGAAACCGAAGCCGCTGAACCATGTCGCTTTTAATCGTCACGGCCGATGGGCGGTATGGGACAAACGCGGCCTCACCGTGCGAGACGGCAAGTTCACCCTTACGACCCGATTCGAAGCCGTCACATCGAGTCCCCGATTCTTCACTGCCGACGAGATTTGGTCCAACCTCGCGCTCATCCGCTCCGGCCGCCGAAAGCGTCAAGCAACGTCCCTCGCTGGTTTCCAGCTTGTGAAGGACCAAGCCTATTTTCTTGTGCGATGGATGGAGCCACAAGTCGGTCCCTGGCTCGAAGTCTTGGTGAGGGTGGACCTCACAACCAAACGGCCTGAGGCTAAAGCCGTCGAGCGTCTGGAAGGCACTTCGTTTGCCGAAGGCTTCATCGACGATCGGCTGATTCCCCTCGGGGACCACCTCGCCGTCGTGGCAAAATCCCAGTCTCGCTGGGGTCTCGCATTGTTTCGGCCCTCCACGCAAGCCTCTGCCTTCGTGCCCGAGGGCGAAAATCTGCACGGCTACAAGATGCTCGGCCAAACCGAGATCGCGTTCGCCGAAACGACAAGAGCCGGCTCCAAGCGCGTCGGCCTCCTCGATCTCACCACCCGAAAGAGCCGCGAGATTTTGGAGTCCCGCGACTTCGACCACCTGCTCCCCGGCCGCCCCCTTGTCGCCCAAATGAATTCACCCAGGCGCCGGGCACTCCGCACAATAGGCTCGGGCGCGGAGCTGATTCTAGACCAAGGCAATTCCGTTTGGCGATCCCAAGGCGGTGTGATCGTAGGGAACTCGAC
>JBBSFL010000150.1:0-7649 GCA_038238735.1 Fimbriimonadales bacterium
ATTCTCACTCCCGGACTTACGACTCCGGAAGGGGCTGGAGAATCCCCTTTGATTCATACATCGGGCGCATAGCTCGGCGCACGGCAGGAAGCAGCCGATAGAAGGCATAAACCGTCACCAAGCCGATACAGCCTGCGCCGATGAGAACCCAACCGGGGCCGATATGAGGGGTCAAGGCCCCCGCTACGAGGCTGCCTATGGGCATCGTTCCGACGAACGACATCGCATAGAAGGACATCACCCGGCCCCGCATGTGGTCTTCGGCAATGGTTTGGATCACCGTATTGGTTGCGCCCATTTGCATCATCCCTCCGAGGCCGATGAAGGCCAAGACGGGAAGTCCCTGCCAGACGTTTGTTGTAAGCCCCAAGACTCCAATCATTAGAGAGAGCAATCCTGCCGACCAAGCAATCCAAGCAGCTAGTCCGAGAACCGAGGAGCGATGAGCAAGGGAGAGGGCCGAAACCATCGCCCCAACGGCCACTGCGATCGACAGGTAACTGAGCGTGTGCTCGTCTCCGTGATAGACGTCTTTGGCGTAGACCGTCATCAAAACCATATAGCACCCCGAGACGAAGCTGAGGACGGTCATCAGAATGAGGAGAGCGCGGATGGGAACGTTGTGCCAAGCGTAGGTGGCTCCTTCCCGCAAACGTTGCCACGCGGCGGGTTGATCGGTTGGCGTGATGTGGGGGGTCAATCGCATCATGAGGAGGCTTCCGATCACCGCGACGAAGCTGATCGTGTTGATGAGAAAGCATCCTCCCTCGCCCACCAGTCCAATCGCCACGCCGGCAAGTGCCGGGCCGATAAGTCGGGCCAGGTTGAACTGGGCGGAATTAAGGGCGATGGCATTTGAGAGGTCTTCGCGATCTTCGACCAGTTGGATGACGAGCGCTTGTCGAGTGGGCATGTCGTAGGCGCTGACACAACCGACGAACACGCCGAGGACAAGGAGATGCCACGGCATGATCAGGTGCGTGAGCACGAGGGTGGCGAGGGCGCCGGCCGCTAAAGCGAAGAGCGTCTGGGTGATCAGAAGCATCTTGCGCTTATCGACCTTGTCGGTGGCGACTCCCGCGAAGGGGCTCGCAATGAACATCGGAATCTGGCTGGCGAATGTGATGGTGCCGAGCCAGGCGGCTGATCCGGTGAGGCGGTAAACCAGCCAGCTCATCGCCAGGCCCTCCATCCAAGTTCCGATGAGTGAGAGGGTTTGGCCGATGAAGAATAGGCGGTAGTTTCGATATCGAAGCGCTCGAAACATCCCGTTCATCCTATTTCGGACGAGACGAGAGAAAGCATCGTTGCGGAGCGTTTGCGAACGTAGGCAGGATCGCTCTTAAGCCGTTGACTATTCTTGCCAGTGCCACGCACTGTCCCCGAGAAGAGTCTGGATGAAGTTAATCTGGCCGCTGTGATACCAGAGGTGGAGAGTCATGAAGCGGCATCTCTCGGCCCGAGTAGTCTCCCCTTCGTCGGTCTGGAGTTTCGCCTCCATCTCGTCCGCAGAGAATGCCTCCGCGGTGGCGACGATCTTTTCGGATGAGTCCTGGAACGCCTTTACGATCTGGTCCTTGGAGGTGAAGCCCGCAGACGCTTTGATCCATTGCTCTTCGGGCCAAGTGAACGGCTCTTCGCCGCGGATCACCATGCCGACATGGTCATTGACTAGATTAACCTCGAAGACGATGTCCGCGACAGTTCGCGTGGTAGGTCCGAAGCTCTTGGTGAAAGCTTCCTCGGGCAGGGACTGAATGTCCTTAAGAAAGATTGCGCAGGCATTCTTCAGACTTTTCGCCGGGATCGTCTTTTCCATCGAGGCACGATTCTACCGTTCGCCTTTCGCGACCGCCACCTGCTCGTGTCTTATCCGAGCGCGAATAGGTGAATAGGTGAATAGGTAAATAGGTGAATAGGTGAAGGCTTAAGGTCCGGAGGGCCACCTTCGTAAAGTCGCAACTCTAACGCGCCCAGGCGATTTCTGCAGCTGAGGGTACGACACATCCCTAAGCTGCTTCTCTCCGCTTGAATTCGTGGTGCCCAGGAAAGGACTCGAACCTTCACGTCCTTGCGGACACTGGCACCTGAAGCCAGCGCGTCTACCAATTTCACCACCTGGGCAAGCGGGTGGAAATGGTACCCGAGGGTGATATAACGTTCACCTGGTAAGCGGGTCAGTTCCTCTCCCCTAGTCGCCGCAATCACAGAGGAACTGGGGGTTTAATTCCAGCCATGAAAGAGACAGTGACTTCTAGTCCGGAAAGGATTGTTATCGAGGGTCATCTCAGCGGCTTCGATCCTGCGGAGTTGTTTACCTACTGGACCGATCCGGAATTGGTGGTTCAGTGGTGGCCGAAGGTCGCATCCATCGATCCGCGCCTTGGTGGCGCGTACTCGTTCTCTTGGCCCGAGATGGATTGGCATTTGCGGGGGACTTACACGGTGTTCGACGCGGCTGGTCGACTGGGATTCACCTGGAAATGGGACCACGGCAAGCAGCAGATCGAGCCTCTGCAGGTGTTGGTGCGGATGGACGGCCACCCGGACGGCGGGTCGCGAATGACGGTCGAGCACTGGCCGTTCTCGCCCGAAGACGCCGACGACCGGCAGGGCATCGTGGAAGGCTGGCTTCATTTCGGGATGCGGCTGGCGGGGTTGAAGGAGAGTTCTGCTTAGGGTGATGGCTGATGTTTTGGGCCAACTATGATACAAGATGCGGGAAACTCGTCCCATCGTCTCCATGAACCCCCTGCAGAACTCCCATAGCAAAAGATGCGCGCAATAACTCAGCGAGTCTCCGCCGCCACCGTCACCGTCGACGGAAGGGAAGCGGGGCGTTGTGGGCGGGGGTTGATGCTTTTGGTGGGGATTCATCGAGACGACGATGAAGCGGCGGCTCGTAAGCTTGCCGACAGGATCGCCAACCTCCGCATCTTCAGCGACCCGGAGGGGAAGATGAACCTCTCGATTCGCGATTTTCCGGCAGAACAGGGGTCGCCGTTCGCGTATGAGCCCGATATCCTCGCGGTCTCTAATTTCACCGTCTACGGCGACGCAGGGAAGAGCAGACGCCCAAGTTTCACCGCGTCCGCGACCTATGACCAGGCAGAAATACTGTTTAATCAGTTTGTGCACGAGCTTCGCCACGCCGGAATTGGCGTCCAAACGGGAGTTTTCGGCGCCCACATGCTTGTGTCGCTCATAAACGATGGACCCGTGACGCTGATTGTCGAGTCCTAGCGATAACCGTTATTCCAGGAGATTTTTGAGGTTCTCGGGACGCAAGAACCCCTTCATCCGTTATAAAGGAGATCATGATTGCTCTTATTTCCGCGTTAGCCCTGGTGGCGAACGCTTTCTCGGCTCCTCCGGCCGCTCAAAAGCCCGTCACCCTGGCCCACGTTTTTAAGCTGGGGCAGAAGATGCATTACGAGCTCAAGTCGGGTCTTCAGATTCAAACCAGGCAGATGGGGCTTGACACGTTTATCCCTGAAGACCTCGATCTTTCCTATTCGTTTTCGACCGAAGTGACGAAGCTGAAGGCCGATGGCATAGCGGTGGTCCACTATCTCCGACCCACCATCACTCAGGTGGATGGCGAGACGGTCGATCACGGCCCAGTGAGCCACATCGAGAAGCTAAATCAGGATGAGATGCTGACCGTGACGCCGGTCAACGACATCATCGACCACCAAGAGGTCAAGAAGTCGAAGAAGAACGGCACGGGCACGTTGCGCCTTCGCTCGAACACGGTCCTGCAGGTCGGCGGCTTGATCGGGAGCTACGTGCAAGAGATCTATCGACTGAGCCTGTTCGTCGGGGCGTTCGACACTTCGCTCGACTTCAGCCCGCGGTTGCCGCTCGACGAAGTTTCCGTTGGCGACACATGGAAGCGAACGGTGGGCTACCAGCCTCAAAAACTC
The DNA here is from genome assembly GCA_038238735.1 of Fimbriimonadales bacterium. Classification (GTDB taxonomy): domain Bacteria; phylum Armatimonadota; class Fimbriimonadia; order Fimbriimonadales; family Fimbriimonadaceae; genus JAFDWR01. The sequence continues at coordinate 3,927 of JBBSFL010000150.1, forward strand.
AAAGGGAAGGATGGTAAACAAGCAGTTCAGCGGTTGGACTACACGTATACTTACCAGGGAACGGACACTTGGAACGGGCGCAAAGTTTATAAAATAACCGCGTCGCTTACCCTTGATACCGACCTTGCCGAATTCTTTAATCAGATGATGGATGCGCGTCCGGATGAGTCTGGATTGAAGACGATTCCGCTCAAATTGCAGGCGAACGTGGATTACTATCTGGATGGAGTAACCATGCACACCCTAGCGGTGGATGCCCGCACCGAAGGTGGCTTCAAAATCGTCCTAACGGAGGCACCCGGCCAACCGATCGTGGAGCAAACGCTGAAAGGCAAGTCCACTCTCCGTTTGGTTGGTGTATCCCAAGCAAAGTAAGCGGCGCCGGAAGCCGCGAGGCGAAGATGAGGTGACAGGATGAACCGCGGGTACGACGAGTCTCGCACCTCACGCCGCTTGGCTTGGCTCTGGTTGGTTGCGGGGATCGCCATCGTCGTGTGCTTTGCTCGCGAGCGGGCCACCGGCGCGAACGAGATCCTTATTGCTCTTCTGGCCGCCCTCGCGGTTTTCGCCGAGCTCCTTCCCGTCGAGCTCCCGCGCAGGGGGGTGCGGATCACTTTTGCGTTGCCGTTCGTCGCCGCCGTGGCCGTCTTCGCGGGAGGCTTCGCTGCCCTCTGCATTGACTTTCTTGCCACAACCTTCGTGAGCATCCTTACGATTCGCAGCCTTCCGCGATCGACGGAAGGAAAGTGGATTGCCGCAAACGGCGCGATCTCTGCGAGCAGTGCGGGTCTAGCCGCGCTTGCTTTGGGATTAGTTCGGGCCTCCGGCGTGCCGACCGAGGCGCTTGTCATTTTCTTCATTGCCTGCTACGCGGTCGTCAATCTGACGATGGTGGTGTATGTCGAGTGGGTCCTGACCAGCCGATGGTGGTCCGCGAATGCGATGGCGATGGTCGGCACGGCGGCGAGCGGTTTTTTCCTATACAGCCTGGTCGGTCTGCTTGTCGCGGTGATGATGCACGAGAAGCTGTACTTCGCGGTGCCCCTCGTTCTGGTGCCGGTTTGGGCGCTGCGGACGGGACTTGGCTATCGGGCGAGGATGGACGAAGTCTATTACGAAACGATTTCAGCCCTTTCGCAAATGCTCCAGCGAGCCCACCCCTATACTCACGGACACCTCGAGCGCGTATCTCGCACGGCGGAAGAAGTCGCCCACCGCCTTGGGCTCTCCCCGAAACGGGCGCGATTGGTGCGCGAGGCGGCAGTTCTGCACGATATCGGCAAAATCGCGGTCAACGAAGAGGTGCTCGATAAGCCCGGCAAACTGACGCCCGAAGAGCTCACTCACGTGCGGCTGCACGCCGTGTTCGGGGCCGAAATATTGGCTCCAGTGCCGACCTTCTCCGCAATTGTCCCGTGGATTCGGCACCATCACGAGCGGCCGGACGGCACCGGCTACCCGGACTCCTTGCAGAATCATCAGATTCCGATCGAAAGCAAGATCATCGCGGTCGTCGACGCCTACGACGCGATGATTGGGGACGCGGACGGCGGGCGGTCGTACCGCCAGCCTCTGAGCGAAGCAGACGCCTTGGACGAACTGGACCGGTGCGCGGGCAGCCAGTTCGATCATGCGGTAGTCCGTGCCTTCCGAGAGACGGTATCGCGAGGTAAACGGTGAGCACGTTTTCCGTCGCCGTGCTCGCCGTAGGCGGAGTCTCAACGCTTGCTCTTTTGCTGTACGTGAAGCTGCTTCTTCCGAGCAAGCTCGAACAGAGGTCGCTGGAGTCGATGCGCGCCTTCAGCAAAGCGATCGAACTGAGGTTCCCAAGCCACAGTGGCCTCACCGAAGAAGTTTTGCGATTAGCTTGTTTGGTCGCCGACAGTCTGTCCCTGCCGCGAGCTGATCGTCATGAGCTCGAAATGGCCATTTATCTTCGCGATGTTGGTCTCTGCGCGATCCCGTACAAGCTTGTGAACGGTATCTCGCCCCTGAAATGGACAGATGCCCAGCAGGCCACCTACGACCGCCATGCCGAGGTCGGGGGCGCAATGCTCGAGTCGGTGCCGTCCCTTACGCATCTGGCGGACGCCGTCCGGTACCACCATATGCGGCACGATGACTATCCGAAGTTGGTGAATGGCGACGAGTTTTCCCCGCCTCTTCTATCGGAGATCATAAACGCCTGTGCGGCCTATGTTTGGCTCGCGGGCCACTATGGGGCGGCGGCAGCCCGCGCAAAAGTGGAGGGCGGGGCGGGTACCGACTTCGACCCGGCGGTCGCCACGGCCCTGCTGGGTGTGATAACCTCCTCCCGTGCCGAGGAGCCACTCCGACCCGCTGTTGTCTGATGCCGCGCCGGAGGCTGTGGTGGAGGTTCCCGCCAAGTCGCGCGCCCTCATCGCGGCTCTACTGTTTGCCCTCGCTTTGCTATTGCGTCTCTTCGGGATCGGTTGGGGTTTGCCGGATGATCTTCATCACCAGAGCTTTCACCCCGACGAATATCTGATCTGGACTCAAGCCCAGCGCATCGAGCCCGCAAAGGGCCAGTTCGTGCCGGGTTTCTACAACTACGGCACCCTGTACCTGACCCTGCTGCGAATTTCGGGCGATGTGACGGCCGCGTATACGGGCGGACCGAAAGACGGTGATCCCGACAGCAAGTGGGCATTCATCGGCCGAAGCACCCTCTCGGGAAGGATTCTGAGCGCCCTGGCTGGGTCGGGCACTGCGGTTGTCGTCTTTTTCCTCCTGCTTAAGTTCACCAATCGCTGGGGAGCGGTGTTTGGGGCCTTGCTTCCAGCGATCGCGCCCGCTTTCGTGATCCACTCCCGATTCCAGACGGTCGATGTCCTGGCCACCTTTTTCCTTGCGGTTAGCGCGCTATACGCGATTCGGATCGTTTATCCTCGCGCCGTGTTCGGTGATCCGGGATCGGACGACGACCCCCCAATCCTCGACCATCAACCATCAATTATCAAAGCCCCCTGGCGCGACGCTATTATTTGCGGACTCTTCGCAGGCCTCAGCGCGGGCACCAAGTACACGGGCATCCTTGCCCTGCTTTCCCTTTACATGTCCCTCGGGCTCATGAGGCCGCTCCTCCCCTCCCCTCCGGTGGGGGGAGCCGGGCGGGGCCTTTCGCCGACCTGGCAAACCAGGTTCAAACTAGCGCTCGCCGGCACGGCTACGGCCCTTCTAACTCTTGTAATCACGACTCCCGGCATCGTTCTCGACTCGGAAGCCTTCTTCCGAGACTTCGGCTACGAGATGGCTCACACCAGTAGCGGGCACGGGTTGCTCTTCGAGGGCACTGGCTCTGGCTTTCTGTACCAACTAGTCAATCTCCAGGTCGGCCTTGGCGTGCTCCTCTTCCTTGTCAGCTTCGCGGGACTCTTATACGGCTTGATGCGCGGCCCTTGGCAGACCTACTTCGCTGCATACGGGTCGGGGACTGGCACGGCCTTCAAGCGATGGCTTCACGCTAAGATTGAGGCGCTCAAAGCCTTCGGCAAGGAACAGCCGTGGGCGCTGGTTTTGATCGCATTTTGGATTCCTTATTACCTGCTGATCGGCCGCGCCGAGGTCAAGTTCCTCCGCTACACCTTCCCTCTCTACATCGGACTGGCGGCCGGGCTCGGGTTCGCCGTCGCGGAAGCCCGCAAGCGGGGGGGGTGGGGACACGGGGTGGACGCGGTAGCGATCCTCGATCTTGGTGGATTC
>JBBSFL010000151.1:0-7630 GCA_038238735.1 Fimbriimonadales bacterium
AGAGAGGAGATGCTTTGCGCTGAAGACCAGGGACATTACTTCCGGGTGGTTGCCGATGCGCGAGATCTTAATTACACGATTTTTACGACCGAAGGCATGCCTACCGACCCGGCTTCAATTTCAGACTACAACTCCCACTCCACCACACGGCTTACTCTTGGAGAAACGGTTGCGCTTTTAAGAAAGCTGCCTGAAGTACAGGCAGCTTTAGCCTCGATTAAAGGAGGGGCATGAGAGTCCTTGTCACGGGTGCCAACGGGTTTATCGGAAAGCACGTTGTGGACGCTCTTTGCCGACGCGGCGACTCGGTCGACTCGGCTGACGTCGAAACGTCTGAAGATCAGCTTAAGGAGTGGGCCAAATCGGCCGAGGCGATCGTTCACTTGGCGGGTGCCAACCGGCCTCCCGATGAACGCGAATTTGCCCGTGTCAATCGCGACCTTACGGAGCAACTTTCGAACTGGGCGGGAGAGGGGGGAAGATGCCCTTCAATCATCTTCAGTAGCAGTACGCAGGCAGAATTCGACAACCCCTACGGGACGAGCAAACGTCAGGCAGAGGAAGTTCTCGAGAAGTTTGCCAAATTGGGCCTCGGCGCGACGACCGTCTTTCGACTCCCCAACGTTTTCGGCCATGGTTGCCGCCCCAACTATAACTCCGTGATCGCGACCTTCGCCCACAACGTTGCAACCGGTTTACCTTCGGCCATGAATGATCCAAAGAAGGAGATTACATTCGTTTACGTTCACGATGTCGTCTCCGCCTTTCTCCAAGCCCTTGATGAACCGATCTTGCCTCGCACCGTTGTCTGGAAAAGCGTAGAACCAATGTATCGCCGCACGCTAGGCAAAGTTTTGGACGAGCTCGAATCGTTTCGTGACATGCGCGCCAGTCTTCGCGTTCCAGATTTCTCAGACCGGTTTTTGGTTTCTCTCTACGCAACGTATTTGAGCTATCTTCCGCCCGACCATTTCTCCTACCCTCTTCAAAAAAGAGAGGACGAGCGCGGCTCCCTTGCGGAATTTATCAAGTCGGACCACTTCGGCCAAGTCTTTGTCAGCCGCACACGACCGGGCGTAACTCGAGGCAATCACTTTCACAATACGAAAACAGAGAAATTCTTAGTCCTGGAAGGCAGGGCTGTAGTGCGCTTTCGACACGTCGCGTCCGAAGTTGTACTGGAGTATCCCGTCGCGGGAGAGGAATATAGAGTTGTTGATATTCCGCCTGGATATACGCACTCGATTGAGAATGTTGGCGCGTCAGAGCTGGTTACTCTCTTCTGGGCCAGCGAGATATTCAATCCCGAGCTTCCTGACACTATATTTGAGGCGGTGCAGGTTTGAAACGGCTTAAAGTAGTTACAATTCTTGGCACTCGTCCGGAAATAATCCGCTTGTCCAGAACGATCGCCGTTCTCGATAGAGAACTAGACCACAAGCTCGTCCATACGGGCCAAAACTACGACTACGAGCTTAACCAGATCTTTTTTGACGATCTGGGCATTCGGAAGCCCGATCATTTTCTAAATGCGGCGGGTGAGACAGCGGCTGCGACCATTGCCAACGTCATCCTAGGTACGGATACGCTCCTGCGGGAGCTACAACCAGACGCGGTTCTAATTCTTGGCGATACCAACTCTTGCTTGGCTGCGATCAGCGCGAAACGTCTTAAAATACCTATCTTCCATATGGAGGCCGGCAATCGCTGCTTCGATCAGCGCGTGCCCGAAGAGATAAATCGCAAAATCGTCGATGTCACGGCCGATATCAATTTGCCATACAGCTCGATTTCCCGCGAATATCTAATTCGAGAGGGATTTCCCGCTGACCGTATCATCAAAACTGGCAGCCCAATGTTTGAGGTTCTTCACCACGCGATGCCGAAAATCCGCCAGTCGGACGTGCTCACAAGAATGAAGCTCACGGAGGACGATTTTTTCTTGGTGAGCGCTCACCGCGAAGAGAATATAGATCTACCGGGCACGTGCGCAAGGCTAGCTAAATGTTTAAATGCAGTAGCAGAGGCCAAGGGACTTCGCATTATTTTCAGCACTCATCCCCGCAGCCGCAAAAGGATCGAAACTGAAGGCATTGAACTGCATTCCCTGATAGAGTGTGTGAAGCCCCTCGGTTACTCTGACTACAACCGCCTGCAAATCGGTGCTAAAGCCGTGCTCAGCGATAGCGGCACCCTTAGCGAAGAAGGATCGATCTTGAATATTCGCGCTCTCAATTTACGAGAAACTCATGAGCGCCCGGAGGCCTTTGAGGAAGGTTCTGTAATGTTCACTGGGCTAAATCCCGATCGTCTGCTTCAGGGATTGTCGATCTTGGAGTCGCAACCCCGTGGCGAGGACCGGCTTCTACGATTGCCCGAGGACTATCGCCAGCCAAACGTTAGCGAGAAGATTCTTCGAATTCTTCTTAGCTACACTGACTACGTAAATCGCGTGGTTTGGAGGTTGCCAGAGGAGAAAATTCATACATCGTTGGGTCAAGGCTATTAGCATATGTCGTGAGGGCTATTAGGACTTCGACGAGGTAGGGGGCGCACCCGTCCAAAAAGCTCCTTTAACCAAAGGGGCTTTTAAAGTTCAAAAACTGGTACCCGGGAAGGGATTCGAACCCTCACGCTCTTACGAGCAAGGGATTTTAAGTCCCCTGTGTCTACCGTTCCACCACCCGGGCGGGCTGGGCAAAAGTATACAGTCGAACCCACCCTGCCAAAAAACCGTCCGCTACTCATGCCGAATCTTGCTGGGATGGGGCCGTTCGACTCTGAGGGGTTGCTGAACGTGATTGTGGAGACTCCCAAAGGGAGCCGGAACAAGCTTGCCTACGATCCCGAGCGCGATCTCTTCGAACACAAGAGCGTCTTGCCAAGCGGCTCCTCGTTCCCCTTCGACTTCGGATTTTTGCCTGCCACGAAAGGGGAAGACGGCGATGCGCTCGACGTTTTGATCCTCCTCGACGAAGCCACGCCGGTCGGATGCCTGGTGCGTTGCCGGTTGCTCGGGGCTATTGAGGCGGATCAGAAAGAGCGGGACGGCAGGGTCGAGCGCAACGACCGCTTTATCGCAGTCGCGAGTAAAAGCCACCTCCACGGACGGGTGAAGAACCTCGCCGACCTACCTCCCGAGTTGCTCGACGAGATCGAGCATTTCTTCATCTCCTACAACACCATTAACGGCAAGGAGTTCCAGCCGCGCGGGCGGTGTACACCTGCGGAAGCCAAGAAGTTGATCGAAAAAGCTGCCGCAATCTAGCTTGATTCGCGTACGATGTTTTCATGATCAAGCTTCTTATGTTGGCTTCTCTGGTCGGGATCGGAACCCTCTCCGCGCCCGAGAGTGTGTCCATCCGCCTCGCCGGAGAGAGCGCCGCGATCCGCGGTGTCGTTGTGGATGGCAAGGACTATGCGCCCGTTGAGGAACTCGCAGGGAAGCTCGGCGCGAAGACTGCTGTAGACCACTTGCCGTCCGGGGGGCGCCAAATCATCCTGACGCCTGGAGTAGCCGCGGCGAAGGGCTTCGATGAGTCTGCCGAGACGGCTATCTCTCTCGCAGACGACACAAAAACTTGGCACACCATCGACGGCAGCCACGGCCACCTTCGGGTGCGCGATTTTGTTAAGGGCTCGGGCTCGGACGCATGGAAGCTTACAGGGGAGTTGGAGGTCGCGCCGGAGTCGATCCTGCTCGACGGTCGAATTCCGCGAGGGCGAGTCAACCTCCAGTTCTATGTGACCTGCCGCAACGGAGATGGCAAGACGGTTTCCCGCTACATGCAGAACGTGCAGAACGTTGCCTATGACGGCGGCCGGTACCCGATCACCGTGAACGGCTACTACGGCGCGAACATCTTGCCTGCAACGATCACCCTGCGCTTCAACGCGGCCGACGAGTACATCCCGCCAGAGCCGGCCGGGGGCGGCACAAAGTAGACAAAGGACCGGCGGGTTCTCGTTATCGGGAAGAGCTGTAGTCGCAGGCGAAACCTTCGAATTAGGTTGGAGCCAGTCCCGGCTCCTGCCACTTCTGGCCCCTGAAAGTACGGGGCGTGGTAGAACGGGAGACGATATGTCGATGCTCGCCCTGATCCCCGCCTTCCTGCTTTCCTCGCACATCACGAGCCCTAACGAGCAGTTCGCGCACAACATTGGCGACGACTACTTTCTCGCCAACTACAAGCAACTCACTGACTACTGGACCAAGCTCGACAAGGAGTCGGACCGAGTTCAAATCCTCTCGATCGGCGGCACAGAGGAGGGGCGGACTCAGCTGGTTGCAATCGTCTCCGATCCGTCGAATATGCGGCGGCTGAAGCTTTACCAGGAGATCGCACGACGGCTTTGTCTTGCAAAGGGGCTGACCGACGACCAAGCGAAGGGTCTCGCCAGACAGGGCAAGTCAGTTGTGTGGATCGACGGCGGCCTCCACGCCAGCGAAGTGCTTGGCGCCCAGCAACTCGTCGAAACGGTCTACCAACTCGCCAGCCGAAAGGACGACGAAACGCGACGCATCCTCAAGGACGATATCGTCCTATGCGTCCTCGCCAACCCCGACGGCATGGATCTTTGCGCCGACTGGTACATGCGCAATTCCGATCCGCAGAAGCGCAGCCTCGCGAACCTACCACGGCTCTACGAGAAGTACGCGGGCCACGACGACAATCGCGATTTTTACGCATCGAACCTTGCCGAAACCACGAACATGAACCGCCTGATGTACCGAGAGTGGTTTCCCCAGAACGTCTACAACCACCACCAAACCGGCCCTCCGGGCACCGTTATCTTCCAGCCGCCCTTCAGGGATCCTTTTAACTACAACTTCGACCCTCTCGTGATCTCGGAGCTTGAGATGGTCGGCGCGAACATGATGACCCGCTTCATCGCGGAGGGTAAGCCCGGCGCGACGATGCGCTCTGGCTCGAATTACTCAACTTGGTGGAACGGAGGACTCCGCACGACCTGCTATTTCCACAATATGATCGGCCTCCTGACCGAGACCGTTGGCTCGCCGACGCCCTCGAGAATCCCCTTCGTGGCGGATCGGTTGCTGCCAAAGGGCGACCTGCCATTCCCGATTCAGCCGCAGGAGTGGCACTTCCGCCAGTCGGTGGACTATTGTGTGACGGCGAACTATTCGGTGCTAGATTTCGCGTCGCGGCACCGGGAGCACCTTCTTTACAACATCTATCAGATGGGTCGCAACGCCATCGTAAAGGGAAGCCATGACACATGGACCGACACGCCGACACGAATCATGACCGCAAAGGATAGCGGCTACGACTCGATGCGGGCTCGGAGCTTGCGCGATCCCATCGCGTATGTGATTCCCCAGGGTCAAGACGACGAAGCTGCAAGCGCCTTCGTCAACGCCCTGATTAAGGTGGGTGTCTCAGTGGAGCGAGCGAAGGGCTCGTTTATGGCAGGGGGCAAGACCTACGGGGAAAACTCCTACGTCGTCCGCTGCGACCAGGCTTTCCGGCCGCATATCATCGACATGTTCGAGCCTCAGGATCACCCAAACGACCTGGCTTATCCCGGAGGTCCGCCAATCCCTCCGTACGACTCGGCTGGCTACACATTGGCATTCCAGATGGGCATCCAGTTCGTCAGGATCCTCGACGGCCCGCCCCAGGGCGAGTTCGCGGAGTTGACCGAGCCGGTCGCGCTCGCTTCCGGTTTGCGCAGCAACTCCGCTTCGGCTCCGACCCGATTTTTCTTAAGCGCCTACCGCGACGCGGCGACCGAATTGGCCAAAGGCTCCCCCGTCGGCATGTCTCCTGAGGGGTTCTCCTTCGGCTCGGGCGGTCAGTTGCATCTCAAGATGCCCCGCATCGCCTTGTGGGATCGGTATGGCGGCTCAATGCCGAGCGGCTGGATCCGCTGGGCGCTCGAACGATTCAAGTTCCCGTACACCGTCGTCTACGCTCCTCAAATCGACGAGGGACTTGCGAGCAAGTACGACGTCCTGATTTTGCCCAGCGATGCGACCATCTCCAATCGGGAGCCTCGCGAGGTCGACGCGACCACGATCCCCGAGGAATTCCGCTCTCAGCTAGGAAGCCTCAGCGCGGCAAAATCCGTTCCGAAGCTGAAGGAATTCCTAGAGCAAGGCGGGACGATCCTCGCAATCGGTCCTTCGACCCGTATCGCGACTCAGGTCGGACTGGACGTTAAGAACGCGCTCGTCGACGATCAAAACAAAGCTCTGCCGCGCGAAAAGTTCTATATCCCCGGCTCTGTGATGCGCGTTCACCTCGACAACGCCCAGCCGATCGCCTGGGGCATGCCGACAGAACTGGACGTGATGATCGAAGACGATCCCGCCTTCAAGGTCGGCGCGGGGGTAGACAAAATCGGCTGGTTCGATTCGGATCATTCGCTACGGAGCGGCTGGGCGCTCGGTCAGGCATACCTGAAGGACACCGCCGCCGTCGCGCACGCCAAGATTGGCAAGGGCGACCTCTATCTGTTCACGCCCGAGATCACCTTCCGTGCCCAGTCGCAAGGAGCCTTCAAGCTTTTGTTCAACGGCATCTTCTTATCGACGGCGAACCGCTAGACGGCAGCGACGCAACCGCAAGAAAGCTCCAGGTCGACGGGAGTCTGATGGAGGGCTCTGGCCTCCTTCTTGAAGTGAGAACCGCGCCGGTTCGGGGATCGAAGACAACGACATCCTGCACGCCTTGAGAGAGATAGTAGGAAGGACTCAGCTCGAGATCCTTAATCTCCGAACCTGGCGAAACGTCCTCGATTGCCGCGCCGGGTATGAGAGTCGTTGCGTCCTGAGTTGGAGGTTGAACGGAGCCATCTGTGAAACGCACGGTCACGTCCTGATACGTTTCGCAATCGCAGTCGAAGGGAGTCGCCGTGGATTTACGGATCGAGCGCTCGATTCGCCTGACCTCGATGACAAGCGACGGCGACGCGGCAAACTCCCAGAGCGGAAGCCCTGGTGAACCTCGAGCTTTATGCCCGCCTCATGGGCGCCATGGATCGCCCTCATCGTCGCGGCTTCGGGAAGCTCAAGGTGCATACCGCCCTATTATGGTCGAGCCCACGTAAGGGCAAAGTAAACTCCCTTTTATGAACCAAGGCTTCCAGATCTGGCTCCGCGAGCAAATCGATACCCTTAAGGGCCAAAACCTATACAAAATCCCCAAGATTCTTGAGTCGCCAGCAGGCGGGCGAGTCAGGATGAACGGGAAGGAAGTCGTTAACCTCTCGTCGAACAACTACCTAGGCCTCGCAAACCATCCCAAGGTCCGCCAAGCCGCTCTCGACGCAATCGACAAGTGGGGGGTCGGGGCCGGCGCAGTCCGATGGATCGGCGGCACGATGACGGTCCACAAGGAGCTTGAAGAGCGCCTTGCGCGGTTCAAGCACACGGAAGCCACGCTCGTTTTTACCGGTGGCTTCACGGCCAACGCAGGCGCAATCCCCGCGATTCTGACTGACAAGGACGTGGTTATCTCCGACGAGCTGAACCATGCTTCTATCATCGACGGCGTCCGACTTTCTTCCGCCAAGTACAAGAAATCCGACGGCTTCGTATATCGGCACAAAGATATGGAGGATCTTGAAAGGATCCTCAAGGGAAGCCAACACTTCGAAAAACGCC
>JBBSFL010000152.1:0-7614 GCA_038238735.1 Fimbriimonadales bacterium
ATATCCGAGCGCGACAAGAATGGTGCCACGCATCCGCACGAAGGATGTAACTCCAGGTGTAAATTGCCTGGCCAAGAGTTAAATGAATTGGTATTGAATACGTTACCAGTCCGCGAGCTGGTCCCAAGTGGATTACTATGGCACGCTCACCGTTCGGGAACTCAACGCCCCCAGGCTCGAACGTACCATTCCACCCCAAGGACCCCACGGCCGCCGCTCCCGCCCCTCCTACCAAAAGCAAGGAGTTCACTAGTTTGCGAGCCGACACATCGCCACTATAACAGTAGTTTTTCAGGCAGAGGCATTTCGGAGTGTATTGCCAGCAAATGCAGATATCGTCACGGCGGCTTTGAACGATATCGTGGTTGATAAAGGTCTTGGCGTCCCAAAAGTCATCTCAGGCTAGAGATGGCTTTTTCGAGAATAGCTTTCGGACCGTCACTGCCACGCTCTCCGCATCGAGGCCCGCCTCCGCGCGCAGGATCGGCTGCGTGCCGTGTTCGATGAACTTGTCCGGCAGGGCTATCGAGTGGAAGGGAACGGTGACCCCCGCTTCATCGAGCGCATCGCGAACTATGTGGCCAAAGCCGCCTTGGCGCACGTTTTCTTCGAGGGTTACGACCGCTCCGCATAGCTTCGCCTGTTCCACCACCATCGCCTTGTCCAGCGGCTTTACGAATCGCGCGTTCACCACCGAGCAATCGATGCCTGCGTGGGCCAAAGTCCCCGCTACCTCCCAGGCGACGCTCGCCATGCTGCCAACGGCCATCAGGGCCACCTTGTTGGCAGATGAAGGATTGGCCCCGCGAAGAAGTTCGGCTTTTCCTAATTGAATCGGGGTGCGACCCTCGGGAAGGCGTTCGTCACTCGAACCTCGTGGGTAGCGCACGGCGCTTGGACCCGCATCGAGATTCGCCATCCAGCGCGTCATCTCGCTAAGCTCCGTGGTGTCGCGGGGAGCCAGGAGCGTCATGTTCGGGATGAACGAGAGGAACGACAGGTCGAAGGCCCCGTGATGAGTCGGACCGTCGTCTCCGACGAGTCCTGCGCGATCCATGAAGAACCGGACCGGCAGGTTTTGTATGCACACGTCGTGCAAGACCTGATCGAACCCGCGCTGAAGGAAAGTCGAATAGATCGCACAGAACGGGCGAAGTCCCCCCGCGGCGAGCCCGGCTGCAAAGGTCACAGCATGTTGCTCGGCGATGCCGACATCGTAATAACGATCGGGGAACTTCTGTGAGTAGGCGGTAAGACCCGTGCCGTCCGGCATTGCAGCGGTGATCGCGACGATTTTAGGGTCGGCATCCGCGCACTCGATTGCGGCGGACCCAAAGGCTTGCGTAAACGAGATTGGCCCAGCGGACTTCACCATCTCGCAGGCGTCCAAATCGAACGGGGCGACGCCGTGCCATTTCCGTGAGTCTTCCTCAGCGACCTCGTAGCCCTTGCCCTTCACCGTGATCGCGTGAACGAATACGGGGCCTTTTAGCTCGCGAACGTTCCGAAACACTTCGAGCAATACGGGCAAATTGTGCCCATCGACCGGGCCGATGTACTCATGGCCGATCTCTTCGAAGATCGTGCCAACCTCATCGGGGGCCAAGCAATAGGTGATGCCGTGGCGAAGGCCAGCGGCCATTTTGGTGACCGGACCGGGCATCTTCTTGACGACTCGCTTGGCCTTGCCGGCAAGGTCTTGGAGCCAAGGCCGCGAACGGAGCTTGGCCAAATAGTTCGTCATCGCGCCGACATTCGGTGCAATCGACATCCGATTGTCGTTCAACACGACAGTGAGGTCGGTCTGGAGCTCACCCGCATGATTGAGGGCCTCCCAACTCATACCGCTCGCAATGGCGGCGTCTCCCGCGACTGCGACCACCCTCTCCGTACCACCCAAGGCGTCCCGCGCGCATGCGAATCCGAGAGCTGCTGACACAGCCGTACCGGCATGGCCCGCACCGAAGACGTCCAACTCATGCTCTTCCCGGCGAAGGAAACCGCTCATTCCCTTGTGCTTGCGAAGGGTATCGAACCGATCGAGACGGCCGGTTAGGAGCTTATGAGGATAGGCCTGGTGGCCCGTGTCCCAAACGACCTTGTCAGGCGGAACTGAGAAGGCGGCGTAAAGGGCGACCGTAAGTTCGACGGTTCCCAAGTTGGAGGAGAAATGGCCACCTGTGACACTGACTTTGGCGAGAATTGCCTGGCGTATTTCCGCCGCAAGTTCGAGTAGCTCCTTATCCGTAAGACGGTGCAGGTCGCGGGGGTCCACGATCTGCTGGAGCAAGCGATAGGGAACTGGGTCCATCTGATCCTTACTAACAGGCTTAATGGTGCTTACGATCCCGAGCCCCGGTTCGTTGTAGGTAAATGACCGAGCAGGACAATATGTGCCGCATGGCATAATTCAGGGAGCCGCAGATGCGGGCGAGGAAGGCAGACTTGGGATCAGAGCCAAAAACGATTCTCTTGGTCGAGGATAACGCGGACGACGAGCAGCTGACGTTGCGCGCGATGCGCCTGAGCGACGTCCCCAATATTATCCGGGTAGCCCGCGATGGAGCGGAGGCGATCGAGTTTCTCTTCGGCGACGGCACAAGCGAGACCCGCCTGCCCGATCTCGTACTGCTCGACCTCAAGCTTCCCAAAATCAGCGGCCTCGAAGTTCTCCAGCGTGTGAGAACGGACGAGCGGACCAAGACGATGCCTATCGTGGTCTTGACCTCTTCCGACGAGGAGCGCGACATCGTGGAGAGCTACAACCTCGGTGCCAATTCTTACGTGCGCAAGCCGGTGGATTTCGACGAGTTTATGGATGCGGTGAAGCAACTAGGTCTCTATTGGCTCTCCATGAACCGCACTCAGAAGCGATAATCGCCGCGCTTTCTAGCTCTCCAGTAGGCGCAAGCGGACACTCAAATATTTGTTGAGCCGCTCGCGATCATCTCTCGAACCTCTTTAAGACGCATGACGTTCAGATTGTCCTCTAGATCGGCAAGCTTGACGCGTCGGGCCACAGGGTTGGACCTGATGCGCTCGATGTAAGCGTCATAGCTTTTGGCTTCATCCTTTGTTAGAAGCCGAACAGCTTCGAGCGCGTCCTCGCTCAATCCGTCGGCTCGCAGCTGTTCGAGTGTATAGGGAGTGGCTTCGAACCTGGAAAATGGCTGCCGCAATAGGACTCGAACCTATGACCCGCTGATTAACAGTCAGCTGCTCTACCAGCTGAGCTATGCGGCAGTGTGAGGCTGATATTACCCTTCGGTCGATTGAACTTCAACCCTTAGAGTGAAACACGCTGATGTACACTCGTGGCGCCAGCGCATTGGAGCGCGGCGAACGGTCAATGGCGAACTTCCACTATCTCGATTTTCTCGGCGCGACCGAAGCCGCCGCTCTCGCATGCGCTCGCTGGGTCGGCAAAGGCGACCGTACGAATGCGGACCAAGCGGCCTGTAACGGTATGCGAAGCGTCCTGAACGCGCTCGACATGTGCGGCACCATCTGCATCGGCGAGGGCGAGCGCGACGAAGCGCCGATGCTGTTTATCGGCGAGCAGCTCGGCACCGGCGAAGGGCCGAAGATCCAGATTGCGGTGGACCCCCTAGAGGGCACTAACCTCTGCGCCAATGGAACGCCCAACGCAATCGCGGTTTTGGCCGCGGCAGAAGAGGGAAAGGGGTTTCTGATGGCGGCGCCGGACTGCTACATGGAAAAGCTTGTAGTCGGAGCCGAGTGCCGAGGGGTAGTCGACATCACACTGCCTACCCGGGTCAACGTGAGGCTGATCGCCAAGACTACCGGTAAGGATGTGGACGAGGTCATCATCGGCATCCTAGACCGTCCGCGCCATGAGAAAATGATTGCGGAGATTCGCGAAGCGGGAGCAAGAGTGCAGCTCATCGCCGATGGCGACATATCCATCGCCATCGCGGCTCTCGATCAGGATGCGGGCGTCGACGCTCTCATGGGTATGGGCGGCGCGCCTGAGGGTGTGATTACGGCCGCGGCAGTCCAGTGCAATGGCGGGGAAATGCAGGCGCGTCTGTCCTTCCCCCGCGAGGGTCAGCGCGAGCGCGCGGAGAAGATGGTGGAGGGGTCCGTCGATCGCGTGTTCCTCACGGACGATCTGGCGCGCGGCGAAGTGATGTTCGCGGCGACGGGCGTTACTCCGGGGGATCTGCTGCGCGGTGTTCGGTTCCGTCGCGGAATGTCTCTGACGGATTCGATTGTCATGGATTCCGCCACGCGCACGATCCGTCGGATCGAGACGACGCATTTGGATCGAGATTGAAGCTTGAGGAAGTAGAGCGAATGACGGAATTGATTGAGCCGATCGGGTGAACCAACTGCGGAAGCCCTCGATCCCCATTCATTCTCATCAACCCATCAATTCTTGTGTTCCATCATTCCCACAGATCCGTCACTTGGAAGACGCCTCAATAACTAGCGAATGACCGCCCTCGACTTCTGGAAGGATCTCGCGATCATCGCGGCGGGGATCGTTGGATTTATCACTTTTCTCACCGGCGTGTTCGAGTACGCGCGGCAAGGCCGGGATCGTCGGGCCGAGAAGTTCGTCCAGATGCGCCGGCGCTTCCTGGAGACCGCCCTCTTTCAGCGCATCCTGAATCTGCTTCCAGAAGACTCACCCGAATTGGCGCAGATGCCCGTGCAGGACCGGCGCAACTTTCTCGGATTCCTAGAGGAGGTGGCCCTGATGGTCAATTCCGGCTTGATCGACCGCCGAGTGGCGCACTACATGTTCGGCTACTACGTACTCCTCGCGGCGAGGAGCACGCGGATTTGGGAAGGCCTCGACCATGACAGCCTATATTGGACAGTTTTCCGGAGTTTCGCGGCATCGATGGAGGAGTACGAGTCGAAATCGATGCCCGCGGGCCGACTTCGGTTTTAAGGCCCTTTTGAAAGGCGGACTTCGCCGACGCCTCGGTTTCCGAATGGCAGGTCCGTAAATCCCCTGGGTCGCCGAACGGTCGATTTCGCATTGGGTGCTCTTGAGACGGCTCCGCCCGACCCAAATCGTGGGACGCCAGAAATCGTGGAGTAAACTGCACGAAAGAGGATAGATTCATCCTTTCGTCTTGCCAGAACCCTATGCTCCAGATTTCGAACCTGCACGCCCGCGTCGAGGAGAAGGAAATTCTCCGCGGCATCAACCTGACTGTGAACGCCGGCGAGGTTCATGCGATCATGGGACCGAACGGTTCGGGGAAGTCGACACTGGCCTCGATTTTGGCCGGGCGAGCGACTTACGAAGTGACGCAAGGCGCGGTGACTCTCGAAGGCGAGGACATTCTCGAACTCGACCCGGAAGAGCGCGCCGTCGCAGGTTTGTTCTTGGCATTCCAATATCCGGTCGAGATTCCGGGGGTGAGCAACACTTACTTCCTGCGTGCCGCGCTGAACTCCGTACGCAAGACTCGCGGCGACAAGGAGCTTTCCCACTCGGAGTTCATGGCTCACGTTCGGAGCAAGTTGAAGATGCTCGAGCTGGACAACTCGCTGCTCTCACGTGGAGTGAACGAAGGATTCTCCGGGGGCGAGAAGAAGCGAAACGAGATTTTCCAGATGGCCGTGCTGGAGCCGAAGCTTGCGATTCTCGACGAGACGGATTCCGGCCTAGACATCGACGCACTTCGCATCGTCGCCGACGGCGTGAACGCTCTACGCTCGCCCGAGCGGGGTTTCTTGGTTATTACGCACTACCAGCGGCTGTTGAACTACATCGTTCCCGACTTTGTACATGTGCTCGTCGGCGGGCGAATCGTACGGAGCGGCGGGAAAGAGCTGGCTTACGAGTTGGAAGAGAAGGGATACGGATGGATCGAGCAGGAGGTCGCGGCTGCGGTTTAGCTGCGAAGCGTTTTTCTTACGACATGATCGACCTTCTCGCCAAACCCCATAGCCTGGAAATGAACTTCGACACCCTCAAGCCTGTTCTCGGTGCGACGGGCCCGTCGACTCTTCATCGGCTTCGCGAGGCCGCGTATTCGCGCTATGAGCGGGTCGGGCTTCCCACGACGAGAGACGAGGAGTTTAAATACACCTCGCTTCGCGCCTTGCACGAGGGCGAATTCAAGCCTGCGTACGGGGCGACGGTTATGCGATCCGAGATCGAGGCCACTATGCTCGGCCGACTCGACGCAATCACCCTGGTCTTTGTAAACGGGCAGTATGCGCCGGAGCTTTCGAGCGAACAGCTTTTGCCCAAGGGCGTTCGGGTGGCTTCATTGGCCGACGTCCTCGACTCCGAGCCCGAGCTCGCGATGGAGCACCTGACCCATCTGGCCACGCTCGACGGCAAGCTCGGTACCACCAACGACGAGCGCTTTACCCACCTGAACACCGCCTTTCTGGGCGAGGGTGCCTTTGTGCGGATCTCGGCTGGAGTGACGCTGGAGCAACCGATCCACCTTGTTTTCGCCTCTCGCGCCGACTACGGGCCCTTCGCCAGCCACCCGCGGGTGCTGATCGTGGTGGAGGACAACGCTCAAGCCAAGATCGTGGAGAGCTACGTTGGGCTTGGCGGCACGTATTTTACGAACTCGGTGACCGAAGTTTCCATCGGCCGAGGGGCGGTCGTGGAGCACACGCGCCTGCAGGATGAGGCGGATGGATCGGTCCATATCGGCGGCTGGTACGTGAATCAGGCGGCGGGTTCGACCTACACCTCCAACAACGTTGCTTTCGGGGCGTCGATCGCGCGAATCGATCTGAACGTTTGGCTGGACGGCGAGCACACGGAGACCTGGCTGAACGGCGCGTACATCGGTCTCGGAGATCAGGTGCTGGACAACCATACGAGAATCGATCACGCCAAGCCGAACTGCAACTCCTTCGAGGTGTATAAGGGCATTCTCGGAGACCGGGCGCTGGGTGTGTTCAACGGCAAAATTTTCGTCTACGAGGACGCACAGAAGACGGATGCGAAGCAGACAAACCAGGCGATCCTTCTGTCGCCGAACGCGAGCGTGAACACGAAGCCTCAGCTAGAAATCTTCGCCGACGACGTGAAGTGCACACACGGCGCGACGGTTGGGCAGCTTCGGGATGATGCGCTGTTCTATCTGCGGGCGCGCGGAATTCCCTTCCAGCAGGCGCGGGCTTTGCTTGTGTATGCGTTCGCTGCCGAGGTGCTGGAAAAGGTTTCGATTGTGGCAGTTCGCGAGGCGCTTGAGAAAGCGCTCTACGAGAAGTTGAACCGAACCGAGGCGCTACCAGAGGGGTAAGCGATGGCTGATCAGGGTATTCCCAGAGATGAGAATTCTTCGGCGACCGGCAACCCAAACCTAGCCCACGAAGCACGCGGAGGCAACCCGTCCGCTCGCTCTCGAGCCGTGTTTCGTATTGTCTTGTGGCTATTGGTCGCGATCCTTGGGGGCCTTGTATTCGGTGCGGAAATCGGCATCAATTTTGCGACGTATTTCGGCGAATTTTATGGGGGGATGTTTGTTGGCTGCCTTTTAGGGCTCACCATCCTCGGACCGCTAACCTTCAGCCTCTTCTTGAAGAGCGACAAGAGTTCGAAGGACTTCTCTGGACAGATATGAGATGGTGAGGGTTGCTAGTGTAGTGGAAGGTGCGGAC
>JBBSFL010000153.1:0-7554 GCA_038238735.1 Fimbriimonadales bacterium
AAAGCCACACAGACTGGGCCTCTCGGGCTTAAGGATATATCAAGAGGACTACCCAAGCCCGAACTAATCCTCGTTGCCTGGCCTTCGCGCTTTCCCAGTCTTATCCTCCGAAGCTTGGTCGACGGCTCGACCCCGATAACCACTTACATCCAAGCTGCGAAGCGGGACTCCGCGAATTACGATGTAAAGGTCGAAAAGAAGAATGCCACGGTCGATGGGAAAACCTACAGTTCTATTCGAGTGGTTGTCGACCGAAAAGGAGTTGCGCTCGAAAAGCTCGGCAAGGCTCACGTTGCAATCAACTTCGAAGCCTCACGGCACCTGCCGATCACAGTGGTCAGCGAGTTTCAGCCGAACGGCGCGAAGCCTTCCACGATTGTCTGGCACGCTAACTGGCACGGTCCCCTGAAGTTCGACGACACCGAGTTTACGAAGCCCAAGTAGCTAGAGTGTTCGCTCCAACTCACGCCGAATAAGCGCGAGCACCAGCGAGTGCTGCTCGCCAGACCAGACGGTCGCGGGGTTCGAGCGGAAGGATTCGTCCATCACAAGAGGAGGCAGCGTTCTTCGCTCGGAAGGCTCATCCTCGAACCGGGGCCAGACGTGGGCATGAAGGAACGGATCGACGTTTCCGTAGATCGCGAAGTTGATTCGGGCCGCCCCTGTCGCATTCTTCACCGCTTCGCCGAGGCAGCCCATGTCGGTCAAAAACTGGTGTCGTTGGAACTCGTCGAGGTCCAGAAACTGCCCAACCATTGGGGTCGCCAGGAGCAGACTGTAGCCCTGCAGGTACTGATTCTCCGCCATCACCGCGAAACCGCTTGGCAGGCGCAGGATGAGGCGCGGGTTTTCCCCGCGCTCCAATTCCTCCAGGCGCTCCTCGGGCGTCAACGAGCCCCGTCGCCAATCGGCTTGAACCCTCCCGGGTAGAAGCTGAGGAAGGTCATCTGCCCGCCCGGAGTCCAGGCTTGCTTGCGGATGAAAGCGCCGCGGGACCCGACTTGCCAGCCGAAGTCGTCTGGGTTCACCTCCGGCAGGCGGAAGACGGTCTTGCCGCCATATTGGTAGGCCACGTTCAAGCCATCGATTTGGTCGGTCCCATCGAGCCAATAGCCGACGATCTTCTGCTTCCGGTCGAAGCCGCACTTCCCAAGCATCGTTCGGTAGTGAATGCGGAGCACATGAGTTCCGCCCTTGGCCATAGGCACCTTCGCCTTCAGGTCGCTCGAGTAAAGGGAAACGCCGTTGCCCGCATCTTTGCCGCCGGATCCGGGCTGCATTCCGAGCGACACGGGCTTATTGTCCCAGGTCGCCTGAATGGCAAAACTCGGGTTCCCAGAACCTCCATCGCCAAACCGGCGCCGTGGAATCGTTACGGTTCCCGAACCAGCGGCCCCCGCATTCTTGTAAACCGTTTGGCTGCTGACGTCGCAGTAGTCGTCCGTCGTCAAAATCGTCACGCCACAGGTCTGAGCATGGAGTCCGCCCTGAACAGTAGGCAAGCCCGAGAAATCGAATCCGGGATGCTCCGGCAAGCCGCCGATCGCCTGGATCGCAAGCGCCAATGTCATAACCATGCAAATTTTGACGGTGGAGCGGTCCAAAAGGGACCATCGACGCATTTCTGCAACCTCCATGCCCTTCCCGCCGTCTTTCACGGCATGCATCCAGTCATTTGGTGGATTCTCGTGGGCGGATTGGCGGGCATCTTGGCAAAAGCTCTTTCGCCGGGCGACAGGTCGGAGCCGAAAGGCTGCTTGATGACGATCCTCCTCGGTATCGCCGGCTCCGTGGCGGTGGGCTTCCTCCTTCATACAGTCCTTGGGAGCAGCCGCTACGGCGGCTTCTGGGGCACGTTGGCGGGCGCCACGATCGGGGCGTTGGTCCTCATCGCTATCGCTCGGGCTTTCGAAAAACGATCCTCTTAATTCAAATAGGCCCTGGAGCGCGAGGCTCCCTCCCGGGCAACTGGTTCCGTTCAACAACCGAATGAGCGAATGAGCGAATAAGTGAATAAGTGAATAAGTGGATGCGGGAACTACGATGAAGGCGGTTATCGCATTCACCCACTGAGCCGAATCAGCTTCAAAACAGCCTCCAAATCCCAAACCTCAAGTCGATTGCGAACTTCCCGCTCTAATCCCCGCAAAGGTGCGTGCCGATTCTGAAAGTGGGATGAACCGAGGCATTCAAGCGACGGCGACCGGAATGGTGGCCGCGGAGCGGTGGATGGACGTTACAGCGAATAATCTCGCCAACGTCTCGACTACCGGATTCAAGCGAGACGGCCTTTCGTTCACCGACATGTACGTACGCACAATGTCCGCCAATGGCGGGCTTGGCAAGACGCTGGGCACCATGGGCTCGGGGGTCACTCCCGTGAACGAGTTCACCGATTTCGAGCGCGGCGCCCTCAACTCCACCGGAAACCCGTTGGACGTGGCAATCGAGTCCCGAAAGGGCCTCTTCGCCGTGCAGCAGAACGGCCAAACGCTCTACACGCGGGACGGCTCGTTCAGCCTCAATAATCAGCGCCAGCTCGTCACCCCCGGTGGCGGCCTCGTGCTGGATCGCAACGGTCAGCCTATCGACGTGCCCGCCGGGAAGCTCGAAATCGCCGAGGACGGCGGAATCAGCGTCGACGGTAAGGCTGTCGGCAGCATCGGACTCTGGGATGGCCCGGTCCACAAAATGGGTGCGAACATGTTTACCGCCGCGGGGACGGTTTCTCCGATGGATCCCACTACGGTGCAGCTCAAGCAGGGCAGTATCGAGGGCTCCAACGTCAACGCGATCGACGCGATGATCAACATGATCACCATCGGCCGCTCCTACGAACTCTCGCAGAAGTCGATCACTCAACAAGACGACCTCACGCAAAAACTCATCCAAAGCCTCCAATAGCGAACAACGCCGGCCCCTTATGACCTAACGGTCGAGGGAGGCAAGCCCAAGCGACGGACTGCGCGCGGGCAGGAAAGACGCTAACGGAAGGCAACGAAGAACGACAAGGGTTCTGGGGATAGGGTGCTGAGTGCACTCGCTCCGATCCATTGAGGATGCGAACCGGATTTGGATGCTCGGCACCTGCACCCGGCCCCCGCACCTGACACCAAGTGCCAATTCCATGATGCGATCTCTAAACACAGCGGCGACCGGAATGATCGCCCAACAAACCAATCTGGACGTCATCGCCAACAACCTTTCGAACGTCAATACGACGAGCTTTAAGGGTCAGCGCGCTGAGTTCCAAGACTTGATGTACCAAAC
Organism: Fimbriimonadales bacterium; assembly: GCA_038238735.1. Lineage (GTDB taxonomy): Bacteria > Armatimonadota > Fimbriimonadia > Fimbriimonadales > Fimbriimonadaceae > JAFDWR01. The sequence goes on from JBBSFL010000153.1 coordinate 3,271, forward strand.
CTACCGCTCCTCTGGAGTGTCGACTGGAGCGTCGAGTATTGCCCCAGGTGCGACGCAGGTTGGTCTCGGGTCCAGCTTCGTGGCGACCGCTTCCAATTTCGCCCCCGGCGCCACTCAGAATACCGACAGCCCCCTCGATGTCGCGATTAACGGCGAAGGCTTCTTCCAGATTCAGAAGCCGGACGGCATCGCGTATTCTCGAGATGGTTCCTTCAAGCGTGACGCAAACGGATTGCTCTGCACGAACGACGGCTATCCCGTCGTCCCAGAGATCACGATTCCCGCGGGTGCTACGGCGATCAACATCTCCGGCAACGGCGTCGTCAGCGCCATCGTGCCGGGAAGCGGCGATCCCCAAACGCTTGGCAATCTCGAGCTCGCCACTTTTGCCAACCCCGCGGGCCTGACCCGTATCGGGCAGAACCTCTACTCGAAGGGCGGCGCTTCTGGCGAACCCACGACGGGCACGCCCGGCGAGAACGGCATCGGATCGCTTCTGGAGAACCACCTGGAAGGCTCGAACGTGCAGGTAGTCGAAGAGATGGTCAAGATGATCGCCGCCCAGCGCGCATATGAGATCAACTCCAAGGCGATCCAGACGGCCGACGAAATGCTCCAGACGACCAACCAGTTGAAGCGCTAATGTTTACGATCCTCGCCGCCGCCCTGACCCTCGCCCCGCCAGCTCTGAACGTGCATGTAGAAGGCGAAGGCTATCTCCGATTCGCCCGCGAAGGTCGCGTCGTATTTGCGAAGAAGGCTTCGCTCCACGTCGTGGCTGGACATTTGGAAGGAGCCGCCGGAGCTGCGATTTTGCCCGAGATCGATGTCCCCCAGACCGGCCAGTCGCTCGATGTAGATTTGGAAGGCTTGGTCTACGCGATGATCGAGGGCAAGAAATTTCCAATCGGCCAACTCGTTCTCGCCATTTTTCCGAAGACGGCGGCTTTGACGCCGAACGGCGACTACCTGCTGGCCTCCGATCGCCCGACTCTCGGCAGCGCCGGGGAAGGCACGAACGGAGTCATCCGGCTGGACAAGCCGGTATCCGTCGATGCGTCGAACAAATCGGATAAGACTTATAAGACGTACCCAGAGGGACTCACAGCCCACGGCCCCCAACCAACAACCCTAGGGCCAAGGCCCAAGGCCCTAACTCCCAGGGCCGCAACGCCGGCGACTTCCGAAGCTGCCGAGATCACGCTCCACCCCGACTCGACGGTGGCGAGCGAGACTTTCACTTTGGGCGAAGTTGCCGACATCAACGCGAACCCCGAACTCAAGGCAAGACTGTCCGCCGTCAATCTCGGCCATGCTCCTGCAATCGGAGTCACCCGGGGCCTCGACACGGCGTTCGTGATGGCCAAGATTCGCACCGCCGGCTTCAAGCCCGACCACCTGACGATCACCTCTCCCGAGGGAGCGCACCTCGAGCGGGCCAGCCAAACCATCACCTCAGCCCAGCTCCTTGAGATCGCCAAAACCGCGGTCAAGGACCAGCTCGGCTTCGACGTGCCGCTCCACCTGACCTCCAATATCTCCGACACGATCGTCCCGATCGGCCAGCTCACCCTGCAACCAGGAACCGCACTGAAGAGCGGAAGCTCGATTTCGCTGATGGTCGATATCCGCATCGATGACAAGCACGTCACCACCCGCAACCTGTCGATGGCTCCCAACGCTGGAACCGGCGAGGGCGTCAAGGCCGGGCAGATCGTGAAGATTGTCGTCCGCCTGAACGGCGCAGCCCTTGAATGCGGTGGACGGGCTCGCACGGCTGGTTGGGTCGGCGAAATCGTGACCGTCGTCACCGACACCGGCACGGTCAAGTCAGGCGTAGTCACCAGCGGCACAACCGTGGAAGTGAAACTATGAAACGATTCCTCCTCCCGATTCTCCTCGCCCTGCCTCTGATGGCAGGCGCCCAGCACGTCAAGAGCGAAGACAACGAAGGCTCGCTCGTTCCCCTTAAATTTCGCAATCCGCTCCTCGACCGAGTCGCATGCGCCATCGGCGACATCGTCACCATCGTGGTGAACGAGACATCGTCCGCCAGCCTCACCGCGAACACGAAGGCGGCTAAGCAGGATTCCAACTCGGTTCCCCTTCTCGGCGCTCTTAATATCCCGCTCATCGGGAAGTATCTGAGTGCGCTGCAGCTCGGCGCGACTTCGAGCAACAGCGGTAGCGGGAGCACCGATCACACGGGCAAGTTCACTGCGAAGATCGCTGTCATGGTCAAGGACGTTCTGCCGAACGGCAACCTCGTGATCGAAGGCGAGCGGGCGGTCAAGGTCAACAAGGACCTCCAGCTTTACAAGCTCAGCGGCATCATCCGCCGGGCCGACGTGCGCATCGACAACACCGTGCTGAGCGAGAACGTCGCCAACGCCAAGATCACGACCGACGGCAAGGGCCTCATCGGAGACCGCCAGCGCCGGGGCATCCTCACCCGCCTGCTGGACTGGCTCTTCTGAGAAGAACTCGATATGACCTACAAGACTTATAAGATCTATTTAGTGGCCGGGGCCCTAGCGCTCGCCACTGGGACCGGAACCGCGCAGACCCGGGCCCCGGGTGCCCCTCCGGTCAAGCCGGCCGAGACCCCGGCGAAGCCGCAGGTCGACCCGAACCACCAGCGCCGCCTGACCGAAGAGGAGAAGCGTGACGCCGCGATCAAGCGCGGCGAGAAGGATGGCGTCGAGGTCCGGATAAAGGAGATCGCCCGGTTCCGGGGCATCCGCCCGAACCAGCTCATGGGCATCGGCCTTGTGGTCGGGCTCAGCGGCACCGGCGACACGAAGAAGAGTGCCATCACCAGCTCCGTCGTGAGCAACCTCTTCAAGGATTTCGGCATCAACATCGATTCGAGGGACATCGATATGAAGAACGCGGCCGCCGTGATGATCACCGCCGAGCTGCCGGCTTACGCCACCAATGGTTTGCCGATCGACGTGAGCGTCCAATCGATGGGCGACTCGAAGAGCCTCGCCGGCGGAACGCTCCTTCAAGCGCCCCTCTACGCGGCGGGCGACCGGGAGACCGTGTACGCGATGGCGCAGGGATCGTTGACCCTTGGCGGCTTCGACGTTAGCTCGGGCGGAAACAGCGACAAGAAGAATTTTGTCACCGCGGGGCGCATCCCCGGCGGGGCGCTCGTGCAGCGCGGAGACCCGACCAAGGTCGTCTATCCCGAGTCGAAGATGTACATCGACCTCGACGCCGCCGACCTCACAACGGCCCAGCGCGTCGCCTCCCGCATCGGCGAGGCTTATGATTTCCTGAAGCCGGTCGCGATCAACGCGGGCACCATCGAGATCACGCTGCCCCAAGGCGCGAGCGACGTGCAGACGATGAGCCAGATCGAGCAGGTCAAGGTCTTCGTCGACGAAGCGGGCACCATCGTGGTGAACGAGCGGACGGGCACGATCGTAATGGGCGGCAACGTCCGCGTCGGTCCCGCCGTCATCGCCCACGGCTCGCTCAGCGTGCGCATCGATGAGCAGCTCATCGTGTCTCAGCCTGAGCCGTTCAGCCAGGGCCGGACGGTCGTCGCGGGCCAGAAGTCGGTCGGCGCGAACGAATCGAACGCCCAGATCGCGACGATCGCCCCGACCACCACGGTCGCGGACCTCGCCCGCATCTTCCAAGCGCTCGACCTGAAGGCGGCCGACATCATCTCCATCCTCCAGGGTCTCCGCCAGCAAGGCGCCCTCAAGGCAAGGATCATCACGCAATGAGCCTCACCAGCGGGATCGCGAAGAGCATGAATTTGGCCGACGGCGCCAAGCCCGAGCTGGCCAAGCTCAAGAAGGCGACCGACGGGTTCGAGACGATGTTCGTCAAGAAGCTCCTGACCGAGATGCGGAAGGGCGTGAAAGAGGTCTCATTCGGGGACAGCACGGGCTCCGAGGTCTATCAGGATTTGATGGATCAGGCGGTGGCCGAGTCGGTCTCGAAGGGGGGATCGCTCGGCATCGGCAAGATCCTCTACAAGCAGTTCGCACCGCAAATCATCGCCCAAGCCCAGGCGCACGGAGCGGCTCGTCAGGCCGCCTACGCCTCGCCGGTTCAGGGAAAGGCCGCGCAGCCTCCTGGCGCGCCGTCACAAGGTCCCGAAACGCTTTCGCGGGCTTCCGAAAACCGCTGCCAAGGTCCCGTGGAGCTTTCCCGGGAGTTTGTGACGGCTCGACAAGGTCCCGGGAAACCGCCACAAACTCCCGGGAAACCGCCACAAGGTCCCGGGAAACCGCCTCAAACTCCCGGGAAACCGCCACAAACTCC
>JBBSFL010000154.1:0-7541 GCA_038238735.1 Fimbriimonadales bacterium
CCAACCGGCGACTCGATGCTGGAAGTCGAATGCCTCGGCAAGCGGCCGGCGGCGAAACCGGGCAATATGTTCGGCCTCGATTACCTGATCCTGAAGCCCGCCTAGTGCTGGTCAAAGGAGTCGGGCACCGCGCGAAGTTCGCTTGGCACGAGGCCAAGGTATTCGCGAATGGACTCGCGGAGCCCCTGCGTCGTGCCGAATCCGCAGTTGGAAGCCACGAGATCGACTGCCATATCGGTCGTCACAAGCAGTTCTACAGCGGCTTCGGTGCGGCACCGGTCCACATACTCGTGGAAACCGTAGCCGACAAGTTGCTTGAAGACCCGCGAGAAGTGGAAAGGCGAGTAGCCGGCCATATCCGCGGCGTCCTTGAGGGGCCAACCGTCGGACGGCTTGCCGCGCACTTTGCGGGTGAGTTCGCGGATCGTTTCGGGCAACTCGGGAGGCAATGCCGCGAGTTGAACCTCGTCACCCCCGGTCACTAGCCGGGCGACGATTTCGTAGACGACGGACAGCATTAGCGGCTCGGCATAGTCGACCCCGCCGCCCTTCGCCTTCTCGTATCGTTCTAGGGCCTCCCTGAACTGCGGGTCGACGGGCTTGCATGCGACCATCCTAGGCGATCCGCCCGACCGTCCCGAGCCGGCCACATAGTGCTCCAGCAAGGGGGTCATACCGCTCGGCCAGGTGAGGATGTGGCTGACGTGCTCGCCACGGGCTGCGGTTACGATAAGCCGCGTTCCGCCGCGAATGAAGGTGACGCTGCGAGGAGCGATCAATATAATGCGGCCCTGCGAGCCGATTCGGGCGATCGCGGCACCGTTAAAGTTCAACACCAGGGCGTTGATGGAGGACGGAACGTTTACGATTCCCGTTGCCGTTTTGGCGACTGATGTCGTCACCTCCTGGAGGCGCATGTGCTGGAACCCAGGCAAGTCATGTCGCTTGACTGCCTGAGCCCCGCATTCAAAAGTAAGGTCGACCTGGCCTTCTGGCTCTCCCGTGCGCAAACGCTGTCTCCCGTTTCGCGAAAACGAGGTCGCCCTCGAATCCCAGAGAGGAGTATACAGGACATAAGGGATCGGGTATCCCTAATAAGTGTCCCAAGGATTTTCCGTAGCCGTCGTCGGTGCGACCGGCGCGGTTGGCCAAGAATTTCTCCGACTCTTCGAGGAGCGCTCGCTTCCGATCCGGAGCCTAAAGCTGTTGGCGAGCGTTCGCTCGGTAGGGAAGTCGCAGACATGGCGAGGGCAAGAGATCCCTATCGAAGAGGCAACGCGCGACTCGTTGGCAGGTGTCCAGCTCGCCTTTTTCAGCGCGGGAGCATCGCGCTCTCGGGATTTGGTGCCGTTCGCGTTGGACGCGGGGGCGACGGTTATCGACAACTCGAGCGCGTTTCGAATGTCGCACGAAGCCGAGCTGATCATCCCCGAAATCAACGGATATTTAATCTCACCTGGTCGGCGTCTCTATTCGGTGCCGAATTGCACGGCGATTATCCTGCTGATGGGAGTTGCACCCCTTCGTGCTTTGGGCAAGATTGAGAGGCTCATAGTCAGCACGTATCAAAGCGCCAGCGGAGGGGGAGCCGCGATGATGGGCCAACTCCAAGACGAGACCCGCCGAACCCTTGCAGGCGAAGACTCGCAGCTCCCTGGTTCATCGATTCCGCCGTACGCATTCAACCTCTTCAGCCACAACACGCCGATCGGTCCGGACGGATTCAATGAAGAGGAGTCCAAGGTGATCCAAGAATCACGTCGGATTCTGGACGATCCGTCCTTGAGGATCAACGTGACCTGCATCCGCGTGCCCGTGCTCCGCGCACACAGCGAATCTGTCACCGTCGAGTTCGAGGGTCTCGCGCCCGATGTCGACGAGGTTCGGGATGTTCTGCGCAGATCGCCAGGGGTGCGGGTGATCGACGACCGCGAGGCCAACCGCTTCCCGACCCCCTTCGACGCAACTGGTCAGGGGGACGTGCTGGTGGGTCGCATCCGCCAGGACCCCAGCAACCCCAACGCGATCTGTATGTTCATGTGCGGCGATCAGTTACTGAAGGGCGCGGCCTTGAACGCGGTTCAGATCGCGGAGGCGTACGTTGGCTTGGGCCAGCCCGTTGCCGGTTCAGTTGTCGCCTGAGCTTAAAGCTGGAGAAGAGGGCGCATGCAAGCCACTATTCAATATGTGCGGAGCTTCAAAATTCTCGCAATCGTGCGAGTTCGAAGTTTCAGAGACGACGGAAAGATAACCCTGCATGATCATCCTCGCTTGTATGACATTTTCAGTGGCCGCCTTCGTCCTCGCGACTCGGCGGGCTCCGGAGATGGCGTTTGAAACCACGACGCATCCGGCTCGGGAGTGCGAGATCATCGAGTTTCCGCTCCATCGCACCGTCGCAGCCGAGGACCTTCGCAAGGCCGCTTAGCATTTTGTTAAGAATTCGGAATTAGGGCTTTACAACTGTTGCAACATGCGCTAACATAGACGCATGTCTACTGACGACAAGCGAACTCAACAAGCCTTGAACAACGCCAACACCTTTGTTTGGCACGAGCTGTACACGCCCGACGCTGCTCCGGCAATCGACTTCTACACCAAGTGCCTGGACTTCGGGACCGAGTCAATGAGCATGGGTGAGATGGGCGAGTACCGGATGCTAACCCGAAACGGCCAGCCCGTCTGTGGTTTGTTTGCCACTGGCGAGCACGCGGATATGGAGGACGTACATCCGCATTGGGCGGTTTACCTCTCGGTCGACGACGTCGACGCTCGCATCGCGAAGTGTCAAGAGGCGGGCGCCAAGCTCGTAGTGCCCGCGATGGACGTTCCAACGGTCGGCCGAATGGCCCTCATCCAGGACCCGGCGGGGGCGCATATCTGGTTGTTCAAGGGCGAGGGTATGTAACGAGTGCGTGACGGGGTGATGAGGGTGAACGGGTGATCCAGGGCAGGTTAAGAACCCACAATAATGTTCACCCTTATCACCCCTCACCGCATCGCGGCCAGCGCCTGCTCCAAGTCCCGGATAATGTCCTCGACGGCTTCGATGCCGACGCTGGCACGGACTAGGTTGTCGGCGATGCCGATTTCCCGGCGCTGATCTGCGGGGATCGAGGCGTGAGTCATGATCGCGGGGTGTTCGATGAGGCTCTCCACTCCGCCGAGCGACTCGGCGAGGGTGAAGAGCCGCACCGACTCCAGAAACCGGCGCGATTCCTCGATCCCACCCTTGGGGAAGAAGGTGATCATGCCTCCAAACCCGCTCATTTGCGCCTTCGCGATCTCGTGCCCGGGATGCGAGGCTAAGCCCGGATAGACGACCCTTTCCACGCGCGGGTGACTCTCCAGAAAGGCGGCGACCTTTGCCGCGTTCTCGGCGTGACGCTGCATCCGAACCGCCAAGGTCTTGATCCCGCGCAGCACTAGAAAGCAGTCGAACGGACCAGGCGTCGCGCCGATCGCATTCTGCAAAAACTTCAAGCGCGCGAAAAGCGTCTTCGGCGCCGCGAAGTTCGGATCCTTCCAGACTTTCTTCGGGGTCGGAAGCTCCTTGTCGCGAATCATGAGCGCGCCCATCACCACATCGCTGTGCCCGTTCAAGTACTTGGTCATTGAGTGCATCACGATGTCCGCCCCCAGTTCCAGGGGCCTCTGGAAGTAGGGCGACATGAACGTGTTGTCGACCGCCGACAGGCAGCCCTTCTCCCGAGCGATCGCGCAAACCTTCGCGACGTCGATCACATTCAGCATCGGATTCGTCGGTGTTTCAAACCAAACGAGTTTTGTGCTTGGCGTAAACGCCGCCCGATACGCCGCCTCGTCGGTCAGGTCGACGAACGAGAACGTCAGCCCTCGATACGCTGCCACCTTCGTGAACAGCCGAAACGTGCCCCCATAGAGATCGTCCCCCGCGATGACGTGGTCGCCGGCCTGCAACAGATTCAACACCGCATCGATAGACGCGAGTCCCGACGAGAAAACCAATGCCTGATCCGCGGACTCCAGGGCTGCTAGCTGAGTCTGTAGCACCGTCCGCGTGGGATTGTCGGTTCGGCTGTATTCGTATCCCTTGTGCTCGCCGGGCGACGACTGCGCGTAGGTGCTGGTCTGGTAGATCGGCGTCATCACGGCACCCGCCACCGGATCCGGTTCGATGCCGGCGTGGATCACCTTTGTCTCGAATGCCATGGCTTGGTCGTCGGGCATTGCGGCAGTCTACATGGACTGTTAGGGGAGAGGCCCTGAGAAACTGAAAGAGAGCGCGGAGGCGCCATTGAGCAAACCGGCGGCAGGGATTGCGCGTATTGAATCCTGATGTTCGCGATCGCCTTGCTCCTGACCACGCGCGCGGCGCTTCCCAGCTACGACGAAATTCAGAGGGGCATGTACGCCACCTACCGCGGGCTGTCCCACTTCGAGGACGACTGGCAGTTCACCCTTCAGAAGGGAAGCGACCCGACCGTCCGCCAGAGCTTTTCGCGAAAGATCGATAAGGAGCGCAGCGCTTTCACGGCCAGCGTCGAAGGAAGACTAATCTTCCGACAAACCCACGACGGGTCGACATTCGGGATCATGATCGCAACGTCGAAGGTCTTCGCCAAATCGACCACGCCCAATCAGGAATTCGTCCAGAGCTACGACAAAGCGATCCAGAAGATCGAGGAGAACTCCTTCGACTACTTCGTGAAGGCTTACGATATTTGCTTCCTAAGCAATCCGCCCTTCGTCGTCACGTCGTTGGAGCCCGCCGAAGTGGGCGGAGTGAAGACTCGCGAAATCACGGCCATCGCAAAGCGGGCGGACGGGAGCGCGACGCTGACTCTGCACTCCTGGTTCGACACCGATCGATGGATACTGCGTAAGATCGAGGTGGAGGGCGTGTCGAAAGTGACGGGCACCTTCTCGATTCGGGGCGAACTGCAGAAGATCGACTTCGACGCAAAAATTCCTGCTGCGGAGTTTCTCCTGAGACCCGAAGAGCTGCAGGGATTTCAAGAAGTGCCTCTGTCCCAACTAAAAGCAGGCGGCTAAGGCTGAGGAGCGCGGAGTCCATTTCCGAACCGCGGTGGTCCGACTGAAGTCGGACACTTCCGTTCGCGCCAAATCCGCGCTCCATTCACCCTTAATAGTCGGAGTAGAGGAAGAACTCATACGGATGCGGACGTAAATCGACCGCGTCGCACTCATGCAGCAGCTTGTACTCGATGTAGGTTTCGATGAGGTCCTGGGTGAATACGTCGCCCTTCAGCAGAAAGTCGTGGTCCTTAGCCAGAGCATGCAAGGTTTCCCGAAGCGAGCCCGGCGTGGTCGCGATACCGACGCGCTCCATCGGTGGCAGCTCGTAGAGGTCCTTATCTAAGGGCGTGGGCGGCTCGATCCGGTTCTGAATGCCGTCGATCCCCGCCATCAGAAGCGCGGAAAACGCAAGATACGGATTCGCCATCGGATCCGGAGCCCGGAACTCGATGCGCTTCGCCTTCGGCGACTTGCTCACCATCGGAATCCGCACACAGGCCGAGCGGTTCCGCTGGGAGTACATCAAGTTGATCGGGGCCTCGTAGCCCGGTACAAGCCGCCGATAGGAGTTCGTGGTTGGCGCGCAAAACGCCAGCAACGCTGGCGCATGCCTCAGGAGCCCACCGATGTACCAGCGCGACAGATCGCTCAGCCCCGCGTAGCCCTTCTCGTCGTACATCTGCGTCTCGCCGTTTTTCCAGATCGACTGGTGGACGTGCATGCCGCTGCCGTTATCCCCGAAGAGTGGTTTCGGCATGAAGGTCGCGATCATGCCCGACTCATACGCCTCGTTCTTGACGACGTACTTGTACTTCATCAGCTTGTCCGCCATCACCTTGAGCGTGTCGAACTTCATGTCAATCTCGCACTGCCCAACGGCCACCTCGTGGTGGTGCATCTCGATTTCCAGCCCGATCGCCTTCATCTGGGTGCACATCCGCGAGCGCAGGTCGCTCAGCTTGTCCGCCGGGGCGCACGGGTAGTAGCCACCTTTGGGTTTGAGCGTGAAGCCCGGCGACTCCGCCTTGCCTGAATTCCACCATGCTTCGTCGATATCGAGCTTGTAACCGCTGCTGTAGGGGTTCGTCTCGAAGCTCAACGAGTCGAAAACAAAGAACTCCGCCTCGGGGCCGAAGAACGCGGTATCCCCGATGCCGGTCGACTTGAGATACTGCTCGCACTTGTCGGCAACGTAGCGCGGGTCGCGACTGTAAGGTTGGCGCGTGAGTGGGTCCTCGACTTGGCAGATGACGACGGCGGTGGGCGCTTCGCTGTACGGGTCCATGAAAAGCGATTCCGCGTCGGGAATCAGCAGCATGTCCGACTCGTTGATCGTCTGAAACCCGCGAATGCTGGATCCGTCGAATGGCAGTCCGTCTTCGAAGTGGTCCTCGCTAAAGTGCCCGACCGGCATGTGGAAATGCTGCCAAGTTCCGAGCAGGTCGGTGAAACGGATGTCGACGTATTCCGCTTCGTTCTCTTTGATAAATCCGATGGCTTGCTTAGGTGTCATGAAGTCTCCCTTATCCGGTCGATCTGTCTGCGCCCGTCGAAGGGACACGGATTGGAAATCCGTGACGCCATGGGTTGAAAACCCATGCTACGGTGGCGCGGTGGGCTCGGCGCCTTTGCCGCTCTCGGAATGAGAGATTATCTTTTTAGGGCCACCAGAAGATAGAGCTTTGCGGCAGATGCAGACTTTCCGCAAAGGTCGGAGCATCGCCATCGCCGCCCCGCCCGTCCTTGTCTCAAGCAATCGAGCCGATGGAAGGCTAGCGATCCGTGCGATACCGCTCGATAAGCTGCAGGGCCAGGTCGCGCCCGTGCCACTCCTTGACCTCGACTTCCTTGTCCTCCAGGTGCTTATAGACCTCGAAGAAGTGAGTGATCTCCTTTAAAGTATGGGGATTGACCCGGTCGATCGTATCGCGATAGCCGTAGCGCGGGTCCTTCGTAGCGACGCAGAGAATCTTTTCGTCGGATCCTTTTTCGTCGGACATCTCCAAAACGCCGATCGGTTTCGCCTCCACCACACAACCGGGAAACGTCGGATGGCTTAGCAAAACAAGCACATCCAGAGGGTCCCCGTCCACATAGTGAGTCTGCGGAATGTAGCCGTAGTCAAATGGGTAGAAGAGCGGCGAAAACAGGACGCGGTCGAGCTTGATGAGGCCGGTCGTGGCATCTACTTCGTATTTGTTCGTGCTTCCGCGGGGGATCTCGATGACGGTATTCAGAATTTCCGGAGCGTTCGGGCCGATCTTCGCATTCACAAGTGACATCTGGCTAAGGGTACCGGTGTCGGAACGCGGGCCGAAGCCCGCGCTCCTTCACTCGCACCTTAACCCGGCGGGCGAGTAACCTTTCACCATGGAAGCAGAGCCGAGACCGCTGCCGATGGGAGCGGTGGTAGGGGAGCGATTCGAGGTGGAGGAGCTCCTCGGCAGGGGCGGCTTCGCGAATGTCTACTTGGTCAAGGACCTGCTTCGGTCCGATCTGGCGGTCCTGAAGGAGTTAGCCCC
>JBBSFL010000155.1:0-7434 GCA_038238735.1 Fimbriimonadales bacterium
ATCACGTAAAGGAGGCATTCGAATTCATATGCTACGTCCAACGCCAAGACGTGATGGAGAAGCTGACTGCCGCCCACGGCAAGAACTCGCCCCTCGCCGCGGTTACCGAACACTATTTCGACACTCACCCCAACCGCTTCATCCGGCTCTTCGACAAGATTTCTCGCTCGCCGCAAGCCTTTGCCCCACCGGTCGTCGGCATCTTGCGCCAGATTCGAGATGAGATGGACGTTGCCTTTCAGAAGGTGAATACCGGCGAAGAGACCCCCGAGCAAGCTCTGCATGACGCCCAGCTGCGGCTGGTTGGGCAGTGGGAGACTTACAAGAAGCAGGTACTGGAGCGGTGATGCAGAAGCGCGAGGCGCGAAGCGGATATCTATTCGCGTCGCCGTGGCTGATCGGGTTCTCGGCGTTTCTCGCGTTCCCCATCATCGCGTCGCTGTATTACTCTTTCACCAACTATTCGATCCTTCGGAGTCCGAAGTGGGTTGGCGTGTCGAACTATCGCGAGTTGCTCGGGGACGAGGTATTCCACCAGGCGCTTAAGAACACGATGCTCTTCTTAGTCGCGGCCGTGCCGTTGAGCACGATCGCCGCGATAAGCCTAGCCATGCTCCTCAATGCGAGAGTTCGGGGCCAGACCATCTATCGCACCATACTCTTCCTTCCCTCGCTCGCCCCTTTCGTGGTCTTGGGGACCCTCTTTCTTTGGGTCTTCAACGGTGACTACGGGCTTCTGAATCAGGGGCTCAAGGCAGCCCACCTTGGAACGCCCGACTGGCTCGGCGATCCGGCGTGGGCGAAGTGGACTCTGATCATCATCGCCGTCTGGATTTGCGGCCAGCCAATGGTGATCTACCTGGCTGGTCTGCAGAATGTGCCCGCCGCGCTATATGAAGCCGCCGAACTGGACGGTGCAAAATTTTGGGCGAAGACCCGGTGCATCACGCTTCCAATGCTCTCACCCGTTATCCTCTTTAACGTGATCATGAGCATGATCGCAGCGATCCAAGTGTTCGCGATCCCTTACGTGATGTTTCCGAATGGCGCGCCCGCCCGCTCGACCTATTTCTTCACCAGCTACCTTTTCGACACGGCGTTCAACTACCAGCGCATGGGCTATGCGAGTGCGATGGGTTGGGTGATGTTCGTGATCACGCTCGTCCTGACCTTGATGGCCCTCCGCGTCTCGGAGAAACACGTCCACTACGAGCCCGCATGAGTGCCGTTCCAACTTCTTTGTCGAGAGGCCGCCAAGGGCAGATTGTCCGAGTGACATTGACCCACGTCGTACTCATCCTGATCTGCCTCCTGTTCGTCATGCCCTTCGTGTGGATGGTGAGCACGGCGCTCAAGCCGATCGGCGACACGATGGTTTCGCCACCCAAATGGATTCCGTCGAAGCTGCTGTGGAGTAACTTCCCCGACGCGATCGCCTACGGCAGCAAGGATCTCGGCTACGTGCCGTTTCTGGTCTATGCACGGAACACGCTGATCATCACCATCTTGAGCGTCGGCGGAGCGTTGGTGTCCAATTCGCTGGTCGCATACTCGTTTGCACGACTAAAATGGCCCGGGCGGGACGTGTTTTTCTCGATCACCCTCGCCACCATGATGGTGCCGTTTCCAGTACTGATGATCCCGACCTTCAGCCTTTTCAAATGGCTGGGTTGGGTCGGTACCTACCGCCCGCTGTGGGTGCCGACCTTTTTCGCGAGCGCATTCTCGATCTTCCTGCTGCGACAATTCTTCCGGACGATCCCCATGGAGCTCAGCGAAGCAGCCAAGATCGACGGGGCGAGCGAGCTTCGCATTTTCCTCGACGTGGTTGCACCGTTAGCAAGACCGGCCCTCGTGGTGACCGCCCTCTTCTCCTTTATGGCGGCTTGGAACGATTTCCTAGGCCCGCTCATCTATCTCGTCGATCAGAAGACCTTCACCCTCTCGCTAGGCTTGCAGGCGTACCAGACCCAACACGGGGGAACGCCGTGGAACCTGCTCATGGCGGCCTCGTGCCTCGTCGTGCTGCCGCTGATCATCCTATTCCTCTTCGCGCAGAAGGTCTTTATCCAGGGCATCGCGACTAGCGGCTTCAAATAGATCGGAATGTGTTAGAGTTCTCCAAGCCATGACGCCGTCCTTGGAACGTCCGAGTCTGCGGGGTTCTTGGCTTGGCTCACCCGTCGTTCGGGCCTGCGCGGCTCTGGCGCTTGTTATCGTCCTCGGCATCATCTTCAACGCCGACCACTCCTTCTTCAAACTCGGCACCCACCGAGATGCCTTGCGACAGATCTCCGTTTATGGGTGTCTTGCCTGCGGCCTGACGCTGGTAATCCTGAGCGGCGGAATCGATCTTTCCGTGGGCAGCGTACTGGCCCTCTCGGCCGTTTTCTTTTCGATGGCGACGATACGGTGGGGATGGTCGCCCTGGCTCGGCATTCCCGCCACGCTTCTTGTGGGCTCCTGCGTCGGGCTTCTCTCAGGCTTGCTCATCTCGTGGGGAAGGATGCAGCCTTTCATCGCGACTCTCGCCGGGATGGTCGCGGCTAGGGGGGCGGCCAAGCTGATTAGCGGAGGCGAAAAGGTCTCGACGGCGCTACAGGCCCCCGACGGAACGGTCCACTACGTCGACGTGCCCCGCGTTTTCAAGACCATCGACTCCCAATTATTCGGGGGCAACGTAGCTGTAGTGAGCTTGGTCTTCCTCGTTTGTTTCGTCATCTGCCTGTTCGCCTTGAGTCGAACCATCTGGGGCCGCAATCTGTTTGCGATCGGCGGTAATGAAGAGGCCGCGCGTCTTGCGGGTGTGCGAGTTTCCGCTTCAAAAATCGCCGCCTACACGGCCTCGGGCTTTTTCGCCGCGGTGGCTGGAATTTGCCAAGCCGCTCAAGAGCAACAGGGCGATCCGGAGGCTGGAAGCGGGTACGAACTCACCGCGATCGCAATCGTCGTCATCGGAGGCACCAGTCTGGTCGGCGGCAGCGGAGGAATAGGGCTCACTTTGCTGGGGATGCTCACTATCGGGTACTTGGAGAAAGTGCTGAGCATCAACGCGGTTCCAGAGTCCTGGCGCCTAATTCTGACGGGCGCGATCGTGGTCGTCGCCGTGCTGGCCCAGCGACGTCGCCTCGTCTAGTTCCTTCCTTTACTCACGAGCCCAGCCGTTTATCAACCACCAACAAGCTTGATCGTGGGGGATGAAGTTGGGGTGGGTGAGGACTTCGAAGGCAGGAAGGTAGCCGAGCGAGCCGTCGCCGTACTGCTTGATCCTACGAATCGAGCGTTCGACGGCTTCGCGCGCGGCTCTGCATCGGGGGGCGTCGGCGAGCGACCCGCCGATGTTGATCTGGGTTGCCCCCGCGATCTTCTCTAGATCCTCGAATATCTGACGGCAGGGGGCCAGGCTGGCAATCGCGACTCCCGGCAGCTCTTGGGCGTAGGCTTGGCGCGCCTGATCCGCGTATCGCACGAACTCGATCGCTTTCACCACGAGCTGGGTAACGCCTCGCTCCGCTTGAGTCTGCGCGACTGACATCGCGTGATCGAGGATCGTCAGCGCCTGAGTTCCGATCTCGCCGGTGAGTTCTTCATGGTGGTGCAACCAGGCGAGGAAGGGGTTAGCGTAGAGGAGCAGACGGCACTTCAGAGACGAGCGCGTCTGACTGTGGCCGAAGAGGCCGCCGAGTTCGGGCAGGTCCACCCCCATAAGCTGCGCCCACCGACCGTATTCGGCCGACTGCGAAGCATAATTGGCGAGAAAGGCGTTTGATCTGGGTTCCTGAGCCCGAATGCCGTCCATGGCGTCTTCAAGGGAAATATCGCCTGGAAAATATGCGTCCCGCATAACTATGGGAAGGGTGTTTCCGGTAGATGTTGCTACTTCACCGCCATCACCTCGATCTACCCCATTACCCTCATCACCACCCTCCCCCAAGATTCGCCCAGCCCCTACGATCGCGGGGAGTATCGTCTCGTAATTTCCAAAAAGGCCACTCTCCCAGGTGGTCACGCAAACGCCTACGGCGTCCAACTCGTACGCCGCCGAGACGGCTTCTCGGACGTTTTGCTCCGACTCCGAGAGGTGGCACCAGACCGAGTTGTAGGTCTGAATCGAGGGGCAGCAAATCACCTCGAAACCCCCCTGGATGAACTTGCGACTCGTATCCAGGGGCGAGGAGAAATATTGCCAGTCGAAGATTAGAGTCTCCTTCGGCATCGAATCGAGGGCCTGTGGATGGTCAAGGAACATGTCGCCCCAAACAGCGGGCGTTCGCCCTGCGTCGACGACTCGGCGAGCGAGAGGACCGAAGTGCTCTCCATACAGAAGCGCCTTGCCGTCTAAAGATTCGGATGCGGCTACTCTAGCCGCGCATCGCGGACACTGGCCGAGCTGCAACGTCTCATCCCCACCGATATGGATAAGTTTTGACGAGAAGATATTCAACATATCGCCAACAAGGTTCTGGGCAAGCGTTACGAAGTCGGGACATGACGGGCAAGCCTGCATGCCCATCAACGTCTCTTCCCGATACCGCCGCCCGCGCTCCGTATAAAGAAGTCCCTCCGAGTGCCCCAAGAGGTTCAGAAACGGCACGATCTGGATGTCCTTGAAATCCCGCTCCAGGGTCCCCACCATCTCAGGGGTAACTGCCCCTTGTCCGTGGGCCCAAGGAGTCGAGGGATAGGCGAATCGGTGCTCCATGTAGAGTCCAAAAGCGTTGTAGCCTCCCTCCCGAGTCGTCTCCAACAGACGGCGCAGATGCTCGTAGGTAGGCGTCTGCTCCCGAGCCAAATCGTAGGTCCACATTCGCAGTCGCATGGAAAGGTCAGGCTACCAGCGACCGACGGTCGCTCGGCGGCTAGAATCAACCATGCTCGCCACTGTGATCGCCTCCGCGATGATCGCCAAGTTGTCCCCGCCGGCCGAGTTCAAAATGGGAGTGCAGGCGTGGACCTTCAACCGATTCACCACCTTCCAAGCAATCGAAATGACTGCGCAGACGGGTGGCAGTTATATCGAGCTCTACCCCGGCCAAACCCTCAAGCCCGGCGAAGACACCAAGACCGGGCCGGAGATGGGCGACGCGAAGACCAAGGAGCTCCAGGAGCAGCTCGACAATTACCACGTCACGGCCGTGGCCTTCGGCGTCACCGGCATTTCCAAAGACCCCGCCGAGGCCCGCAAACTCTTCCAATGGGCGAAGGGGCTGCACCTGATCGTCATTAACACCGAGTCCACCGACGCGCTCGACACGATCGAGATGATGGTGAAGGAGTTCGACATCAAGGTCGGATTCCACGATCACCCTCGCCAACCGAACAACCCGAAGTACAAGATGTGGGACCCGAACTACGTCCTCTCGCTGGTCAAAACGAGGGACCGGCGGATCGGCTCGTGCGCGGATATCGGCCACTGGGTCCGATCCGGCGTTCGCCCGCTTGACGCCCTGCACATCCTTCGAGGCCGCATCGTCGGTTGTCACCTGAAGGACCTAAGCGAGTTCTCGCCTGCTGGCCACGACGTGCCGTACGGCACGGGCGTTTCGGACATCGCCGCGATCCTCCACGAGTTCCGCCGCCAGCACTTCGAAGGCCCGGCGTCGGTGGAGTATGAGTATCACGAAGACAACAACCTAGCCGAGGTCGCCAGTTGCCTAGGCTTCGTCCGGGGTTATCTGCACGGCCGGTAACAATTCTCGGGCAAGCCGGTCTTAACTAGGAACATGAGTCGACAGCGTTTGATCGTATGTGGTCTAGCTTTTTGCTTCTATGCGGCGGCACTTCTTGCTCCGGTTGGTGTCCTACGGCACGGCTTCCCGGGGGGGCTTGATAACACCGCTCCGGGTTATGTTGCCTTTTGCCTCGTCTTCTGGTGTCCAGCCGGATCGGCGTAATTCCATGGGCAGCGAATGTCCCAGCCTTGGCCGGGCTGACTGCATTCGTGGTAAAGCGCGGTCGCCTTGCCATGTGGTCAGCAGTAATAGCGATCGGGCTTGGACTGACGTCGCCATACATCTACAGCCAGTCCTTGGAAGACCTCAAGATCGGCTTCTATCTATACGGTTGGCGAGCTTTGATACTATTGGGGTAGCTGGCTTTTTAATGGCTCGCAGTGGCCCTTCGCCTGTGAGGGGTCAGCATCTGAATTCTCCGTCGCATATCGATGAGGAATCAACTCGACCTCATCGAGCGGTCGGAACTCACCGGGTCAGCATCTGAATTCTCCGTCGCATATCGATGAGGAGGCTTCCGCGCACTTTGCTCGAGTGCCCGTTCCCATTCTCACGTAGACCGTTCGCTGACGCAATCCGGCGCTCGGAGTCTTCCTCCGCCTTTTCCTGACCAGTTCCGCTGGCAATTACCGCAGAGCGGTTACAGAAGGTAGCCCTAAGCGTATTTCGACCGAAGTGAGGAGCCCTAGAGCGCAGTTGAATGCGGCGAAGTGGAGAAATCTAGCCAGAGACGAGCGGGCAGCGAGATCCTGCTGCGCTTGCTCGTTCCACTAGCAGGCTCCGGTCGGGATCGGAACCCGAACCGCGAAGCGGTCACAGAAGGTAGCCCGAGGTCGAAGACCCCCGGGAACCGTTCGCCGCGGCAGATTCTGGCACCCCGCCGGGGTGCGTCCGGAAAATCGCCTCAACCCGGGGTCTTCGACTGCCGGGCTACCCTCTGTCACCCCTCCTGGGTGGTTTTGTGGCTACTCGCACTCTATGGCGCGGTCCTTCGAGGGCGCGCCGCTTGAATCGTCTTACCGTTCAGGCTGGTCGTAGGCCTTTAGGCGCCGGATCCAGATGTTTCGGAATCGGAGCGGGTGCTTGGGGCCGTGGTCTTGGAGGAGGATTGGGCCTTCGGTGACTCCCAAATCGTAGGGTGGGACTTCTTGGTGGCCGGTTGCTCCGTTGAGCCTCTGATGGTTGTGAACGACCACTCCATTGAACAAGACCGTTTCGTAAGCCGGTTCAATTAGCTTGGCTCCCTCGAATTTAGGGGCGGTGAAGATGATGTCGTAGGTTTGCCAGTCGCCGGGCTTGCGGGTCGGGTTGACCAGGGGCGGCCATTGGCCGTAAATCGCTCCCGCCTGCCCGTCGGCATAGGTGTGGGCGTGGTAGGAATCAAGGACCTGGACCTCGAACTCGCCCATCAAGTAGACGCCGCTGTTCCCCCGGCCCTGGCCGGTTCCGTCGACGTCGGACGGCTCCTGCCACTCGATATGAAGCTGGCAGTCGCCGAACTTCTCCTTGGTCTGCAGACTTCCCGTGCCCGCGCCGACCTCCAACTCGCCGTCTTTGATCGGCCACTTCGGCGCGACACTTTTGCCCGCCTTCATCTGAGTCCACTGGGAGGTGTCCTTGCCGTTGAACAGGACGACCGCGTCGGACGGCGGCTCGCTATTCAGCGCGCCCGGAGTTACGTCGTGAGGATACGGTCGGTCGG
>JBBSFL010000156.1:0-7419 GCA_038238735.1 Fimbriimonadales bacterium
CCGTAAGGACCGTGTTATTGAACGGAGCGACGATGACCGGAGCGAGAAGCAGGGCGACAAGGTTCATAACCTTGATCAGTGGGTTCAACGCCGGGCCGGCGGTGTCCTTGAAAGGATCGCCGACGGTGTCGCAGATGACGCCTGCCTTATGAGCTTCGGTGCCCTTTCCGCCGTGAAGACCATCTTCGATGAACTTCTTCGCGTTATCCCACATGCCGCCCGAGTTGGCGAGCAGCACGGCCAAGAGCTGGCCACTGGCGATGGCGCCGGCCAGGAAGCCTCCCAGCGCTTGGGCGCCGGTGAGGTTGTAAAGCTCGCCGTTGATCGAGGTCGGCGTCTTCCCGATGGAGAAGCCGAAGGCGACCGCAACCGGAAGCGCGATGGCGAGGATTCCCGGGCCGAGAAGCTCCTTCTGAGCGGCGGCAGTGACGATCGCCACGCACGCACCGTAGTTGGGCTTGCTCGTGCCTTCCAGAATTCCCGGATCGTTCCGGAACTGGCGTCGCACTTCGTTGATCAACTGGAAGGCCGCGCGGCCGACCGCATTGATCGTGGAAGCGGAGAACAGGTACGGAGCCGCGGCACCGATCAACATGCCAAGGAATATCTCCGGGACGTCGAGTCGCAGGCCGATCGCGCCCAGGTGGGCGTCCTCGAGATAGGAGTGGAACAGGGCTACGGCGGCGACGACGGCCGTGGCGATCGCGAAGCCCTTCGTAAGAGCCTTGGTCGTGTTGCCGGCGGCGTCGAGTCGCTGCACGGCCTTCGAGCCCATCTCGTTGTCGTGCCCTTCGCCAGACATCTCATAGACGCCCTGGGCGTTGTCGGAGATGGGGCCGAAGGTGTCCATGGCGAGCACGTAGCCGGTGGTGGTCAGAAGACCAAGACCGACGAGCGCGATGCCATAGAAGCTGAGAATGTAGCCACCATAAGTCGCTGGAGCGAACAGGAACAGCGGGAAGAGAAGCGCGATGACGATCGCAACGACCATGAAGACGCTGGACTCAGCCGCGTAGGCAAAGCCCTGAATGATCATGGGCGCGGCGCCCGCGGTTGCCACGCCGGCAACCTCTTGCGTCGGCCTCTTGTGGGTCGAGACGTAGTAGTCGGTGAGGAACTCGATGGCGAAGGCCATGAAGATTCCAAACGAGATCGCAATCGCGAAGAGGTACCACGGCACTTCCGTGCTCTTCACGTAAGCAACCTTCACCGGCACCCTCGTAGGCGTCGGAGCATCTTCGGCCGTTTTGGGATCGGCGGCCATCTTCTCGGCAGCCAGGACATCATCCTTGGTGGCCTCGATGTCAAACTGGAACTCGCCGACGGCCTGGAACTGCTGGAAGTCCTTATCCGTCAGCGGCCCGACGACGGCCATTTTTCCGGCGGTGTCGACATAGAGTTTAGCCGGGATAATCTCGGTGATCTTCACCGTTGGCGCGGGCGGATTTTTCTTGTAATCCTCGGCAAGCCCCTTGTTAAAGGGGCCAGCGAGGAATGTTCGTGAAGCCTCCGGCGCGGGAGCGGGCTGACCCGGAGTGGAGGGCGTGGTCTGCTGCACGCGAATAAACGCGAGATCGAGCAGCCCGGCATCCATCGCCTCTTTGACCGTCATGTAGTTGCCGGTCGGCGTGGGGTTGGCCTTCAAGTCGGCGACGCTTTTATGGATCTTTTGGATCGTGTAAGCGAAGACGGGATTGTTTGCCGGGGCGTCCTCGATCGGGCTGTAGCCACGCAGTCGATCCGGGGCGATCGAGTTGGTCTGGCGAGCCTGGTCGGCGTCTGCCAAGACCCGCTGAATCTCTTGTACCTTCTGCTGCTCGGCTGACAAGCCGACCGAGGGCAGAGTCGCGGAAGGCGCCATGTCGACCATCGACGGCAGAGCCGCAATGTCCTTCATCTTGACCTTCCAACTCGGGACGTGCTGCTTGCGAGCGAGTTCGTCGCGAGCCGCACTGACTCGGTCTCGCTTGAACTGCTGAACGTCCGCCGGAGTGATGAGCTCGGTCGTCTTCAGCGTGGCCGCGCCGCCCGCACCGCCCATCATGAAGTAGGCAAGAACGAAGGTTGCGATAAGGGCGATGACGGCGGAGCCGTAAAAGCCCTTTCGGATCGCCTTGAGCGGATCGCTGTCGATGTCGTCGGAGCCCTTCACGAGAAGGATGCCAACGAAGGAAGCGATGATGCCCACGCCGCGGGCCATCAAAGCGAACAGGATGAGCTTCATCCAGGTGGCCTGGTCGAAGATCGCCGCGGTCGCCGCGCCAAGAACGATGGCAGCGACGAGGGTGACTTCGTACGACTCGAAAATGTCGGCGGCCATGCCAGCGCAGTCGCCGACGTTGTCACCGACGTTGTCGGCGATCGTCGCGGGGTTGCGGGGGTCGTCTTCGGGAATTCCCGCTTCGACCTTACCGACGAGGTCCGCGCCGACGTCGGCGGCCTTGGTGAAGATGCCTCCGCCGACACGCATAAAGAGTGCAGCCAGCGAACCGCCAAATCCAAAGCCCACAAGCAGGGTCATCGACTGCACGCCGCCAAATAGGAGAATGAGCGTCGCGCCGATCAAGCCCATGCCGACAGTCATCAGACCTGCGACCGCGCCGGATCTGAATGCAGTTGTAAGGGCCTTGCCGTAGCTCGTGAGCGCCGCATTCGCGGTGCGCATGTTGCCGTCGACGGCGGTGAGCATGCCGGTGTAGCCTGCGATGTAGGAGGCCGAAACGCCGGCGATAAACGCGATTGGCACCCAAATGTTCTTATCGAAAAGGAAGAACAGCCCGATGGCGAGCAGGACGACGAAGATGATCATCAACTTGACCTGTTGGCCAAGATAGGCGAGGGCGCCTTCCTTGATCGCTCGTCCGACTTCCTGCATCTTCTCGCCACCGGGCGAGAGCTTGAGGATCGACGCTCGCATCGCGAACGCGGCGATGACCGACAAGACGCCGATCAGAACCGAAACGTAGAGCATCGTTTTATCGGTGCTCGTGAATTTCAAAACAACGTCGCTTTCTCCGGCGAACGAAAGGTTCGGGAGAAGGGTGCCGCCCAAGACGGCAAGGATGAGGGCTAAGGCTCGGGTTGGTACAGCGGCCACCCGGCGCATCGCTTCTTGAAGGTATTTCATTTGAGTCGAGATATCTCCGTGAAGTCGAGCGCTTCCACGCAGCAATTTGCGCTTGGCCGCCGACACTTAGATCAACGAACTATACCCGCGACAGGCCATTTTTTGGCCGAACAAATGACTCCAGATGGAGTCTCACTTCACCGCAGTGAAATTAGCGGTTGCGCCGTGCGCGGAAAGCTGCGCGCGCAACATCTCGGCCTTCTTCTTTGGAATTCCCACGAGCAATGTCGTCGGCACTTCGCTAAGCAAATCCTTCACCTGAGCGCGATTCAGAGCGAGCATATGCTGGAGAGCGGTGATCAAATCCTCGCTCGGATGCTCCTGATTTGGGACCGCATCCAGGGTGAGTTCGTACGTGCTCGCATCGTCCTCCACCGCGTACCCACGAGGGATGATCTTCGGAGCTACGTCGTCTCCCACGCTAATCGGAATCTCCCGGTCGCAGTTTTCGCAGATCAAGAACTGGGACTTCGCACTGTAGAAGCTCAGGTTGTTGCAGAAGCCGCACCGCACTTCCGAGACCGGCAAGGCGACGCTGTCCTGAATCGGGATTAAGCGATGGCAATGCAGGCACGTCACGTCTTCATTGCCGGGCGGCTCGAGAAGCTCGAACCGCTCATGGCAGAAGATGCACTCGAGCATAAACGAGGTGATCTTCCGCGCCTGCAAGAGAACGTAGGCGGAGTAGCCACAGGCGACGAGACCCGCCAACACTAGAACCCAGGCCAGACCAAGCAGCATCCCATCGCCTCGGAACGCAAAAAGCAATCCAGCGAGGGCAAAGCTGACAACGGCAGCGATCAGGAGGGGAAGGGCCAAGGCCGCCTTCGATTCAATGACGTCGGTTCTTCGGGCGATCTGTGAAACGGGAAGCCTCCTGCTGGTGAAAGTATATCAAGCCTGACAGGGTTTACCAAACAATTTACTGATGGCTGATCGGGCTGCGGTCGGTCGGAGTGGGCACCGTAGAGTCTGGGGCGCCTTCGTCCCGAGCGGGAACGATCAATATCTTGTCCTTTTCTTGCCCAAAAGCGGTAAAGCCGTAGTCGGCGCCCAGGCGCGTCAACGCTTCGAGGGGGGTGACTTGCGGATAGCTTGCCGTAATTTCGATATCCGGCAAGCCAGGCGCGAACGCAATACGCTGCTTAGCCGCGAGCGCGACCATTCGGATGGCGGTCGCGAGCTTGGTGCCGTGGAACTCGAAGTTCTGCGGCTTGGCCCACGCCGGCTCTTCTGGCAAGTCAGGGCTCGGTTCCACGAAGGTTGGCGAAGGGGTAGGCGTAGGGGCTGGTAGCTGGTCGTGATAGACGACCGGAGGCGTCGTGGGCATCTCGGTCGGGATTGGCTCCGGCGAATGGATGGCTGTGCGCTGTGGGGCATTAAACACGGTGACCGCCGCGATCCCAATCGCGATCGCCGCAACCGCGACGGCTACGAAGGCAAATCGCGTCGGCAGGATCGGCGTCGGAGCCGTCTTCCGAAGCTGAAACTCCGGAATCGAACTCCGGCGCGGCCCGCTTTCTCCGGCGCACCTCAACGTCCGGACAATTTCCAGCCGTTTCCCCAGTTCGACGCGCAGATCCGGGAAGCGCTCGCCGAAATCCTCGATCGCACGAGAATTGTTTTCCTCCGCCACCAGCCACATCAGCCGATCGATGTCGGGTGCGATGCGGGGCTTCATGGCGAGTCCTCCAGCCGCTCATAGAGCACGCGGAAGCGCTCCCGGGCGCGATAAAGCCGCGTCTTCGCGGCGTTGACGCCACAGCCAATGCTGTCGCCGATCTCCTGAAGGCTCAGTTCATCCCAATAGAAAAGTGCGAGCAAAGCGCGGTCGGCGGGTTGCAAGGCCGCCATTGCCGATTGAACGCGGGGATCGAGGTCTTGACTCTCTTCCGGCGAGGCGGTCGAGAGGGCTTCGGTCAGCTCGACATTCCGGTGGCGATGCCGGTTCTTGCGGGCCTCTTGGATGCTGCGGTTGACGGCGATCCGGAACAGCCAAGTGCTGAACCGCGACCGCTTGTCGAACCGGCCCAGGTGCCGGTAAACGAGGGTGAAGACTTCTTGAACAGCGTCGGCGGCCTCGTCGGAATCCATAAGCACGCCTCGGGCGATCGCCGCGACCTTCTCGTAGTACTTCCGGTAAAGCGCCTCGAATCCCTGCTCGTCACCGCCCAAAAACCGCTCGACAAGAATCGAATCCTCGTCGAAGGAGGCCTGTTTGGCAGGATCGAAAGCTACCGACACCACGCGCATTTTGACGCGCAAAACGAAATCTGCGTTACCGAAGGGGTGGAGGGACCTTCCGGGCAGGCCGGGCGATCTCGTCTTGGGTGGGGATTCCCTCGTACTTTGCCTTCTCTTTCGCCGCCTCAGCGGCCAGGCGAAACTCCGCGGGCAACTGACTGAAGAGAACCGCGTCTTTGCCCATCGACGCCCAAGTCAGGTCTTCGTGAAGGAAGAGCTTCGGGGCGAATTGGAAGTCGATGCCGAGGATCTCACGCGCACCTATCCGGAATTTTGAAGAGTCCAGTTTAAGGCCCAATCCGCCCTCCAGAGGCGTCACTTCGCTATACGCCAGCATCATCCCCAGAGCCTCCGCGGTCATCGCGCCGCCAAACGGACCTCGGGATTCGGAAGAAGCCACCATTTCCGACTTCACGGTTGCTTGGATCAGGGTGTTGCCCGGAATGCCCGCGGCCAGTGATTCCGTGGGTTCGGTCCAAATTTCCATCCATCCATCCTCTTGAGGCGAAGCGTCATCTGCGGCATTTCCTCCAGAGGGCATGATCGTTTCGGGCTTGGAGAATATGTCGGAGGCGAGAATGTCTTTCGCCTCGCCAGGCAACTGACCGAACGCCAGCGGCATGCCGGCGCGGAGAGCCCGGCGCTGGTTTGCGGGAAGTGCCCCATAGAACTGAAGTGCTGTCCAAGCACTTGGACCGTCGGCGAACATCGCCATGCCCACGCTGTCCGCATCGAGCATCGAGATGATCATCATGATCGGGTTCTGCATGGGATTCGGCAAGCCGTGAACGCCGTCGGCATAGGCATCGAGGGAGGGGAAACCCTTCGCCTTGGCCTCGATGTAGTCCCCGAGCCTACGCCGGTCCACGCGGCCCCTGCGGGTCGACTGAGAGAGGGAAGGGGTCAACGTGACCCAACCGCCCTCGTCGTCCACGTCGACCTCGCCGGACATCGCGATGAACGAGCGCTCCATATTGATGGTGGGCACGTCGGGCCTCGCCATGCCCAAACTGAAGATCAAGGACTGGTCGGGAATTCTCGCCACGACGTTTCTCTCCGGATAGGCACTCACCATCAGATCGGAGGCGAAGACGGCGAGCGGATCGACCGTAAAGGGCTTCGAGAACTTCGTCTTAAAGATCGTGGGAATTCCTTCGGAGCCGCTCTGGGATTGAAACGCGGCCAACGTCTCTTTCGTGTCGGCGCTCAAGTTCATTGGCTTATCGTCGGCACCGGGTTTTTGCTCAGCACCTAATCCAGCGAAGAGCGCCGTACGCGACGACAGAACGGTCGTCGTCTGGAACGCGACGCTGCCATCGCTCCTAACGAGCTTGATGTCAACTCTTAGGCCCGACTCAAAATACATCGAATTCGACGTCACCGCCACGATCAACTTCGAGATGTCGTCGGCGCGCTCGGAGCTGAAGGGCAGAGCGACGCCTTCTTCGATCTGCACGTCTTCGTCGCCTCCGGTTACGGGCGGCGCGACT
Organism: Fimbriimonadales bacterium; assembly: GCA_038238735.1. GTDB lineage: Bacteria > Armatimonadota > Fimbriimonadia > Fimbriimonadales > Fimbriimonadaceae > JAFDWR01. The sequence goes on from JBBSFL010000156.1 coordinate 6,862, forward strand.
TGCTTCGGCTTCGGGAGTTTGGCGGAATAGTCGGCCAGACTGTTTTGCTCCCGTACGAAGTCCGCGACCAAATTCGAAGCGCCGGGAAGTGGCCGCTGCATCCGCGTTGGGGAAGTAGCGTACACCAGGCGGCCGGAAGATCCGATACTCGCCAGCGCCTCTTCGTCGAAAAGAGCCACCAGTCGGCCGGTCAATCGATTGAACGGAGAGCGACTCGCCATCGCGGTCGCCGCGGAGTATTGGCTCATTAAAGCGGGGTTGACCTGGCGCTCCGAGTCTGTGCCGTCGCCGCCTGACTTCGCAAATTGCTCCTGGACCTTGCGCATCGTCTCCGCGACCTTGGTCAACTCTTGCGGACTCAGCGGCGGAAGGTTCGAATACTCCTTGGCCTTTTCCGCGAGGGCCTTCTTCATTCGATCCAGCCGGGTCGCATGTTCCGCGCGCTCCTCGGCGAGGCGCTGTACCGGCGTCTGTTCGAGCCTGAATCCACCCTCGATCGGGATCCACTGGGCGTACATCGTCTTGCCGATCTTTCCGAGCAGATCGTCCAGCTTGACC
>JBBSFL010000157.1:0-7358 GCA_038238735.1 Fimbriimonadales bacterium
AGCCGCTCATGCCCGGCATCGTGACGTCGGTTAGTACGCAAGCGAACGGCTCTTCAGCCAAGGCTTCGAGCGCCGTGTAAGCGTCGTCGGCGGGCACGACTTCGTAGCCTGCCTTTTCGAAGGCGACCTGTAAAATGCGACGGATATTCGGCTCGTCGTCGACGACGAGAAGTCTTGGCCGGCTTTTCATAGCGAAACCTCCACGGGGATCGACACGGCGAAGCGGCTGCCCTTGCCCGGCTCCGACGTCACTGAAACCTGTCCCCCATGCGCATCCACGATCTTTCTCAAATTGCTTAACCCGAGTCCTGTGCCGCTGGGCTTAGTCGTGAAGAATGGAGTGAACAGCTTCTGCTGATCCTCCGCCGAAATTCCACAGCCGTCGTCTTCGACGACCAGGAACCGTTCCCCTACGCTCACCTTGACGGCACCGCCCGGTCTGCAAGCCTGCAACGCGTTCAAAAGAAGATTCCGCGCAACCTGCTCCAGACGCAGAGCGTCCGCTAAAATTGTCGGCGCATCCGGCTCGATCTCTAGCTGCAATCGAACTTGCTTGTGCTGAAAATCTTGGCTGTGCCATTCCGTGATCGCCCGAACCGTTTTAGTCAGGTTCATCGGCGCAAGGCGGAGGGAGAGCGGGCGTGCGAATTCCAGAAATTGCTCGCACAGTGAGTTCAACTTCATCACCTCCTGATCGATGATGCCCGCGAACTCCTCGGCCTGGTCCGGGTTCTCCGCGATCAACTGGGCCGCGCTCCGGATACCGGTGAGCGGATTGCGGATCTCATGAGCGATCGCTGCCGTCATCTGGCCGACCTCGGCCAGTCGCTTGAGGCGGTCCATCTCGGCCTGAGCCTGATCGTATGCGGTCGTTTCCTCGATCGTGGCGGTGGCTCCTCCGGAGAGGGAAGTCGCGGTGATCGACCAAGAGCGCCCGTCCGCGCTCCGAGCACGTTGCGGCTCGTTCGATTTCAGGGCTTTCTGAACGGCGAGGCCGATTTCCGCGGGTTGGATTGCGGTCAGCGAGACTCCGTGTCGAGCTCCGAAGAGCGATTCAGCGCGGTCGTTCCAGTCCCGAACGCTCTGCGATTCGTCCAAAACGAGCACCGCGACACCGAGGCTCTTGAGCACGGCCTGCAGCTTCTCCTTGGCGCGCTCGGTCTCCGCGACCGCCTCCGCGACTTCCGCGAACAGTCGCGCATTCACGACCGCCAGAGAAACCTGTCGAGCAACGGACCGCACTCGGTCCAAGTCGCGCCGGTCGAACTCGCTAAGACCCGATGCCCGGGAGAGGTTCAAGACGCCGATGCAGTTTCCCGTAGCCTCCGTGAGCGGCACAACGATCGAGCTGGCAAGTTGTTCGCGCCGAGCTCCAACCCGACCCTTCAAGAGAGGATGCTGCCCGGGATCGTTTACCAGCACGGCCTCCCCCGTCTCGGCGACGACGCCGGCAATGCCGGTCCCCGCCCGGATAATCCCCTTCCGCCCACCCTCTCCGGCGACGAATCGATAGTCGTCGCTCGAACCCTCACGCAGAAAGATGCTCGCGCTGGAGGCCCCGAACCAATCGACAAGCTGGCCGAGGATTCGATCCAGATATGCAGGCAGCCCGCCGGCTTGGGCCAGAAAGTCCACATCGAACAGGCGCCAAGCATCGCGCTCGATGGCCGAAGAAGCGGCGGTCATTGAACTAATTGTCGGTGCTTGCGTTCGTAGGAATTAGCCGGTCCGGTGACACCTAGGTTCGGGTGCACCTAAATGGAGCGGCCTTCAGCCCGGCGGAGGCCGATTGAGGCCGGAGCCCTGGATGCGGAATGAACTCCGCGCTCCGAGTCTTACTTGACGGCTTTCTGAATCGCAGCGGATAAGTCGGCAAGCTGCCACGAGTAACCGCGATCCAAAGCAACCCGCGGCACGCCACGACAAGATTCCAAAGCAAGCTCGGCCGGAAGCCCGAACACCGCGCCCACCGCCTTCACCGCAAACGCTGGAGCCGGAGGCGCCCAAGGCCGGTGAAGAGCGGACCGAAGGGCTTTCATCAACTCCGCCTGGGTGGCCTGGTTCGGGGACACGGCGTTGATCGAGCCCTTCACCTCATTCTCGAGGCTCCAGCGGAGGAGACCAACCTCGTCTTCGAGCGAGATCCAGGGCACATACTGTCGACCGTTCCCGACGGGACCGCCCAGAAACCATTTCGCGAGCTTGATGAGGGGGGTCAAGAACCCGCCTCCCGGTCCGACAACAACGCCCGTACGGATCAAAACCCGGCGCGTGGCGGGGAGGTGCGCGGAGACGCACTCGCCCTCCCACGATCGGCACAGATCGGCAAGGAAGCCCTCGCCGCTGGGCGACCTCTCGTCGATCTCGCGGTCGCCCGTGTCTCCGTAGTAGCCCGTGGCACTCCCGTTGATCCACGTTCGGGGCGGCACGTCCATAGCCTGGATCGCCGAGGCGATCGCCTTCGTCGAATCGACCCGCGAGTCCCAGATGCGGGCCTTGGCGGCGGGAGTCCAGCGCTGGTTGACCGGCTCGCCGATCAAATTCACAACCGCATCCGAACCCATCAGTAGAGGCTGCAAGCCCGCAGTGTCGATGCCATCCCAGGAGGCGGACTTCGCACCATCCAGCGCCTCGCCTCTTCGGCTCACGGCCAGGACATCGTAGTCCGGCGCGAGGTCGCGAACCAAGGCTCTCCCGATGTATCCGGTGGCGCCCGCGACGACGATCTTCGGCTTCATGGCCCGTCCGGCGGATTCTCGCGGTCTTCGATCGCCTGAACCGCGTCCTTTGCCATCGCGCTCATCGACGCGTCGCTGCCTGCTGCGATGGCCCGCAATGCCGCCAGAGCCCCCGGGTCCCCTAAATTGCCCAAAGACTCGATCGCGCTTCGTTCCAAACTTCCACCCGCCTTCAACAACTTCAGAAGCGGCTCCAGCGCCCGCCCATCCCGGAATGCGCCAATCCGACTGATCGCCACCCGGCGATAAGCCGACTTTTCGTCATCGATAAACAGTAGAAGCTGGGGCACGAAGCGGCGATCGGCCATGTCGGCGAGGGCGTTGAAGCAGGCCTCCGCGACGCGCGGCTCCTTGTCTTTCAGACCCACGATGAGGACGTCGAGGGCCTCCCGAGCCTTGAGCTGTCCGAGGGTCAGAGCCGCGTAATATCTCACATCTTCGCTGGAATCTCGCGCGGCTTCGATCAGCGCCGAAACCACGCCCGCGTAGCGAAGGGAAGGCATCGCGTAAGCGGCCGCGGTGCGAACATCGGCCTCGGGGTCCTTCAGTGCCTTGATCAGCGAATCGACGCTCGGGAGCCCGCGCAGATCGCCCAGAGCATAAGCCGCGGCTTCCCGGACGGACGCGCTCGAGTCGGCCAACATCTCGGTAAGCCGGCTCTGAACACTCGGTTCGCGCAGAAGACCCAGCGAGTGGGCGGCCTCGGCGCGCACGTCCTCATCCTCGTCTCTAAGCGCCGCCAAGAGGCCATCCTTCGCGGCTACATCTCTTAACTGCCCCAGCGCCTCGGCCGATGCCCGGCGAACATCCGAGTCGACGTCGTTCAGAAGCGGCAAGATCGGATCGACCGCCCGCAAGTCCCCGATCTCCCCAAGCGCTTCGACGGCCCAATACTTGGAAGTTTCTTCGTTTGACTTCAGCACTTCCAGCAGCGGCCGAATGGCTGGCTCCCCCATCAAAACGAGGCGATTCTCGGCGCTTGCCGCTTCGTCGCCGTCGAGTTTGGCGATCCATTGATCCGGAGGTGCAAAAGAATTCACCATCGCCAAAAGGGCGATGAGCAATGTCATCGAGCCCACTCTGAGACGATCGTCTGTTCGATCCCAAGACTCTGCAGAATGCGCGCGACCACCGTGTCGGCGAGCTCTTCTAAGCTTTGCGGGCGGCCATACCATGCGGGGCATGCCGGCAGCACCGTCGCCCCCGACTCCGCTAAGGCGGTCAAATTTCGCAACATGATCGCGCTCATCGGCATCTCCCGGGGCACCACGATCAGTTTGCGGCCCTCTTTCAAACACACATCGGCGGACCGCGTCAGCAGGTCGTCGGAGATCCCATTGGCGATCCGACCCGCCGTGCCCATCGAGCAAGGCACCACGACCATGCCGTCGTGCCGGAACGATCCACTTGCGGGAGGCGTGAAAAAGTCCTTCGAGTCGAGCAACCGGATGTTCTCAAACGGCCCGCCGAGCCAGTCTTGTGTCGAGAAGATGTCCCGAAAGAGATGCACGCCAAGCTCGGTCGCCGCCACCTGCATCGCCTGATCGCTCATGATCAGGAGAATCTCCTCAAATTGCATCGCGGCGGCCTGTAGGAAGCGTTGGGCATAAATGGCCCCACTCGCCCCCGTAATGCCAACGACCAGTCGTCCGGTGCTCATTATCTGTAGTCTACGGCAGCGAGCGCGGGATGATGGTGGATGTTGATGAGTGATGAGGCTGCGAGTTCATCCTTTCCTAAATCTTTAACGATGCAACCATCAACAATCAGCCATCAGGCCCAGGTCCCCTTGACGGAAAGCCCTAAATAGGTGCAGGATAAGTGCTGCACCGACAGGGAGGCAAGGAAAAGGATGTTTCAGGTTGTGGATCGAACCGGACAGGTTCATGGGCCAGTGCCCGTGGAGACGTTGCGCAATTGGGCGAGCGAGGGGCGGCTTACGCCCGATATGACCGTGATCAACACGGCGAACGGCCAGCAGGGTCCTGCCGGGCAACTGCTCGGGGGAACCAACGTCTTTTCGAATCAGCCGGCGGCCGCGCCCCAGACTTTCGCGCAACCCGCGGCTCCGCAACAAGGATTTGCGCAGCCTCAGCAGGGTTTTGCCGCGCAAGTCCCGCAGGGCAACTTCGCCCAGCCTGCGCAGCAATACGGGTTCCAAGGCTCGGACACGGCCAACTCTATTCCAAAGATCGGTACCCGCGCGACCGCGTTTTTGATCGACTTCCTCCTCGCGGGCGGAATCATGGGCGTGCTGGACGGCTGGTCCAATATGCTGCTTTCCCGCTACGAGCACAGTTGGATTTCCTACGGCGACTTCTACGTCATGCCGTGGTTCATTGCGGCCTACTTCCTGTTCCGAGACAATTTCTTCCCGGGCCAAAGCGTCGGCAAGCGGGTTGCGCGGATTAAGACGATCAACGCTTTCGGCCAGCCGATCAGCCTGGTTCAGTCGATCGTCCGTAACATCTTCATCGCGCCCATCGTGTTGATCTGGATCCCCTACGTGGGGCCATATGTGATCATGCCGATCGTGATTCTCGCCGCCCTCGTCGACCTGTTTATGGTTCTCACCACAGGCAAGCGGTTGATGGACGGTGTCGGCAAAACGCTCGTCGTCAACGAGTAGGGAAAAGTGAATCGTGAATCGTAAGATTGGTCGCTAGGTTTGTCTGGCCTTGATGCTTGGGCCGATTCACGATTCACGATTCACGCCTATCCTCGCTTCGCCTCCGCCGCAACAGAATCCCAAGCGCCACAACACCCAGACACCCAGGCTCCGGAACCGTTTGAGGGGTCATGACGTAGGCCCGAAGCTGTCCGTCGTAGTAGCCGGTCCCAACGATCATCCCGCTGGAATTGATCTGCTGGGCATCGAAAAGCTGCCAGTGGCTGGAGTTCGGATCGTTCAGAAGGCCCTGAAGGCTAACCATCGCCCCGCCCTTCCACAGAAAGGCGTGTTGCGACCCGCCGTTCCCGCTTCGCCCGACGACCCAGTCGTTCGAGTTCACGCCGAAGGCCGTGCTGTAAGTGTCGCCTCCTAGAAAGCCGAGCCCCGACATGGCGCCATTCCGATACAGAAAGCCCTGCTGCCCCATCGCCGAGCCGCTGTGGCCCACGATGTGCCCGGAACCGTTGACGCCGTACCCGAGGCTGTAGGCCCCTCCTCCCAAAATTCCGAGGCTGTGAACGCCCGACTCATCCCATGCGACTGCGGTGCTGCCGGAAGAACCGTAGCTCGCCCCGATCGCCAGACCGGAGTCGTTCACGCCGTACGCGATGGCTTCGGTTCCGAGGGGAAGGGAAGACAGGATCGTGCTCGTCGAGCCGTTCCAGCTGTACGCTTTGTACCCCGTCGAGGTGAGCGCCCATCCCACCACAACGCCGCTCCCGTTGATCCCACCCGAGTAGGTGACCGATGCTCCGGGGACGGGATTGAAAGTTGTCGGCGTGCTACCCGCCCAGGTCGCGGAGCGGGTGTCTGAGCTGGACATGGCGGAATAGCCAGCCGCTCTTCCGGATGAACTAATCGCCCTTCCTCGGGCATCGGTGCCTCCCGGGTCGGGAGAAAGAATGTGCATGCCCGTAAGCGCGTCCCACGTAAAACCTCTCTCCCCAGAAGTCGTCGTACCCCAGCCGACCACTTGCCCGGAATCGTTCAACCCCATGCCATAGCTGGCATTTCCACCTAAGGTGCCTAGGTTACGAATCGAGTAAGTGGGCATACCGCCCGATTGGGCCGCCGCCGATCCCCCAAGCACTGCTAGCGCTGCTGCATAAAAAGCTTTCATCCTCTCCACTCCCGCAGAGCCATCCGCTCGTGCAAAGTCAGAGGAACTATAAACCAACTATTGCGTTAGTGAGTGCTGATCCGAGACAATCTAGCTTCAATGCTGGCAGGTAAATGTGAGGGACGAGAGATTGGATGAAGATGGATAATTTGATGGAAGATGGAACTGATCGAATGATGGAACGGGATGAGGGAAACTCATGCATCCGATCCGATAGAGGTCAATTCCATCAATTCCATCACGTTATCACTTCCATCAGGGCTGATACCAATAATAAGCCGGCACCCCGTTGCTATACCGGATGGTGTAAATAGACGGACCGTTGTAGACAGCGTAGCTGGGAACGACGGTAAGGTCACGATTTACCTGAATCGGGGTAGGTCCCGTAACGACGTTGACGTAGTCGCCTACCCGATAATTGATATTCTGCCGACCGTAATACCACTGGGGCCCAAGGTCGATTGTTGTGGTGCCGTTGTTAGTTTGGATTACCGCATCCGAATAAATGGTGTTGCCGATCGTGTAAGTAGAAAAGCCCGTGATAGCACCCGAAATCACGTTGGCTCCGGTTGGTACCACCGGGTTCGCAACGACCTCGGTGCCGAGCCAATACGGGTTCCCGTTAGCACGGCGCAATGCCAGGACAGGTCCGCCTTGGCCGCGGATCCGAATCTGTGAAGCCAAGATGATGCCTCGTCCGTCTACGAGAACTTTTGACCCGGTTACCTGAATGTTTTCCTTCATCCGCATTTTGGCGACTTGATTGTCCACATACCACTGCGGGCCAACTTGGACCACCGCGGTTCCGCCACCGTCTTTGTTTTTGACT